>NZ_JAGDEZ010000019.1:0-119159 GCF_017498305.1 Pseudomonas sp. OA65 | reverse complement strand
CCGTTAACCACGCTGGCCGAACGCAGGCATTGCGCAGTGGGCAACCCGGCATGGATGCCGGGTTAGCCGCGCTGGGCCATGGATGGCCCTTCGCGGCGGCCCACGGAGCAATGCCGGAGTGAGGGCATGCCGAGCCTAAGCGAGGCACCGAGTGGTGGGGCAAGCCTTTTTTGCTTACTTTTTTTGGTGTTTGAAAAAAAGTGAGCCGCCGTAAGGGCGGAACCCTAAGTAGCCGTTACCGCAGCAACGGATATACACACAAAACCACGCCGCCAGGAACAAATACCAAAGCCCCCGCAAAGTCTGCTGAACACATCCCGCAAAACGGTGCTTTGTACCAGCCGACCTATACTTTTAACCGTTTATGCACGGTTTCTTGGTGTTGTAATAAACACCAGATTCAGCATGGCACTGATGCTTCCAGAACGGAGTAGCGGCTTGCCCTGGTCATACATCCTCAGTGCAAGCCCGATGCACCCGACCGGCTGAAGAAGATGCTTTTTTAAACGCCCCCGGCCCTCAATGGACATCCCCAAAATGCCAGCACCGTTAATCTCCGTAGAGACGCATTCTGAACTTCCGACACATGCTGACGTTGTCGTGATAGGCGGCGGTATTATCGGGACCTTCACGGCCTATTACCTGGCCAAGCGCGGCATGAAGGTCGCGCTGGTGGAAAAAGGTCGCGTGGGGGCAGAGCAGTCGAGTCGAAACTGGGGCTGGTGCCGCCAGCAGAATCGAGACGCACGCGAGCTGCCGCTGTCGACCAAAAGCCTGGATCTGTGGGAGCAATTCGCCGCGGAGACCGGGGAAGACACCGGATTCAGGAGATGTGGCCTGCTCTATCTGAGCAACAACGAAAAAGAGCTGGCCGGTTGGGCAAAATGGGGGGAATTCGCCCGTACCGTCAATGTGCAAACCCACATGCTGACGGCGGAGCAGGCCGCCGAACAGGGTCGGGTGACCGGCAAGCCATGGAAAGGCGGGGTCTTTTCACCAACCGACGGTACAGCAGACCCATCCCGTGCCGCGCCGGCGGTGGCGCGGGCCATCATCAAGCTGGGCGGCACCGTGCACCAGGGCTGCGCCGCCCGTGGCCTCGAGACTGAAGGCGGGCGGTTATCCGCAGTCGTCACCGAGAAGGGCACCATTCGCACCCAGCTCGCGGTGCTCGCCGGTGGTGCCTGGGCATCCTCTTTCTGCCGTCAATACGGCATTCGCTTTCCCCAGGCGTCCATTCGTCAAACGATCCTGTCGGTGTCCAAGGGCGCCAAGGAAATACCGGATGCGCTCCATACGGATGAAATCTCCATGACCCGTCGCGCCGATGGGGGGATGACGTTGGCCATCAGTGGCAGAGGGCGCGTGGATCCGACTTTGCAATTGCTGCGTTTCGCCCCGCAGTTCCTGCCAATGTTCCAGCGCAGGTGGCGCAAGCTGGCTCCCGGTGGCCTGGAGGGTTTCCAGTCGGGACACGAAGGCTTGGGTCGCTGGCGGTTGGACCAGCCAACGCCGATGGAGCGCATGCGAATACTGGATCCGAAAGCAGACGCCTCGACGGTTGAGTTGACTTACAAGCGCGCGGTAGACCTGATCCCGGCGCTGAAGGCGTCGTCGGTCACCGCAGCCTGGGCAGGCTATGTGGACAGCACGCCGGATGGCGTCCCCGGCATCGGCGAGATGGCCAGCCTCCCTGGCCTGGTGCTGGCGGCGGGGTTCAGTGGTCATGGCTTCGGTATCGGCCCGGGGGCGGGCCACTTGATCGCCGACATTATCTGTGACATGACCCCACTGGTCGACCCGCGGCCTTATCACCCGGACCGTTTCCAATCTTCGGCCTGGGGCAAGGTCGCGGAGTTCTGAGGACAAAGGATCTCCAAGCCACGACACCATGAACGGGCGCCTCCTCAAAGGGATGCGCCCGTTCTCGTTTTTGCAGGGGTAGCGCGGGCGTAGATTCTGCCGCATGCAGCGGTTCACGTGGTTCTTTGCGCACCATTTGCGCCCGTAATTCCCTTGAAAACGGCGCAAATGCCCGCGCTTGGCGCATCCCGCACAGTCTGCTGAGCAGGCCCCGAAAAACGGTGGTTTGTGCCAAGCGACCTATACTTTTAACCGTTTATGCACGGTCTCATGATGCTGTAATAAATTCGTGATGCAGCGTTGCACCCAGGCCTCCAGAACGGCGCAACTGCTTGCCCCTCATGACCTCAACCATCACTCAGGACTGCACTCATGAGCTTCCTTCGCCCCAAGTTCATTACCTTTGACTGCTACGGCACGTTGACCAACTTTCAGATGGGCACCATGACGCGCGAGCTGTTCGCCGATCGGGTCCCTGCCGAGCAGATGGACCAGTTCGTCAAGGATTTCTCGGCCTATCGCCTGGACCAGGTGATGGGTGACTGGCGGCCATATGATGAAATCCTCAAGACTGCCTTGGCCCGGGTCTGCAAGCGTTGGGGCGTCGAGTACAAAGGCGAAGGCCAGCTCTATTACGACGCCGTACCGACCTGGGGCCCCCATGCGGATGTACCGGCAGGCCTGTCGAAAATCGCCGACAAGATCCCCCTGGTGATTTTCTCCAACGCGATGGACGAGCAGATCATGTCCAACGTCGACAAGCTCGGCGCGCCTTTCCATAAAGTGTTCACGGCTCAACAAGCCCAGGCCTACAAGCCGCGCCTGGCCGCCTTCGAGTTCATGCTCGATAACCTCGGCTGCGGGCCGGAGGATGTCCTGCACGTCTCATCGAGCTTCCGTTATGACCTGATGTCGGCCGACGACATGAAGATCAAAAACAAAGCGTTCGTGGCTCGTGGTCATGAGCTGCCTGGGAACGTTGGCTACAGCTACCACCAGATCCCGGACATCGGCGGATTGGCCGGTCTGGTCGGGCTCTGAGTCTCTGGGCACTCTTCAAGGCATAAGGGGTTAGACATGGGCAGTGAGTCTTACTGGCTCGATACCGCACCGGCATTCACCGGTGCCCAGCTCGGGGCGTTGCCCGGGCAGGTCGACGTGGCCATCGTCGGGGGTGGTTTCACTGGCCTGGCCGCGGCCCGGGCCCTGGCCTTGAAGGGCGCCAATGTGGCGGTGCTGGAAGGCGGGCGGGTCATTGGCGAAGCCTCGGGGCGCAATGGCGGCCAATGCAATACCGGCGTTGCCCAGGACTACGCGGCACTGAGCGCCAGTCTCGGCGCCGATAAAGCACGCGCCTATTACCAGGCCTATGAAAGCGCCGTGCAAAGCGTTGTCTCGCTGGTGGAGCAGGAGCAGATTGCCTGCGACCTCAAGCGCAATGGCAAGCTCAAGCTGGCGGCCAAGCCGCTGCATTACGAAGGCTTGGCGCGCACCTGCGAATTGATCCGGCGGGAGGTCGATGCCGAGGTCGAGTTGCTGTCTGCCCAGGAGACCCGCGCTGAAGTCAATTCGGCCCAGTTCCATGGCGGCTTGCTGCAACGCAACGGCGTGCAGATGCATGTCGGGCGCTTCGGGGTCGGGTTGGCCGAAGCCGCAGCCCGTCACGGCGCGTTGATCTTCCAGGGCGTGTCCGTCACGGACTGGAAAGCCAGCGCCGGTGGCTATCGGGTCAATACCACCAAGGGTTCGCTCCACGCCACGCAGGTGCTGCTGGCCACTGGCACCTCCCAGCAGGGTGGGTTGGGCTGGTATCGGCGGCGGATCGTGCCCGTGGGCAGTTTCGTGATCGCCACCGAGGTGTTGCCCCAGGCGCTGATCGACAACTTGCTGCCGGCCCATCGCTCCTATGTCACCAGCCGCATGATCGGCAACTACTTTCGCCTGACGCCGGACAACCGCCTGCTGTTTGGTGGGCGTGCGCGGTTCGCCATGTCTGACAGCGTGTCGGATGCCAAGAGCGGCAAAGTCCTGCATGCGGCGATGGTGCAGATGTTCCCGCAGTTGGCTCACGTGAAGGTCGATTATTGCTGGGGGGGACTGGTGGACATGACGTCCGACCGACTGCCCCGGGCCGGCCAGCACGGTGGCATCTATCACTCCATGGGCTACAGCGGCCATGGCGTGCAGATGTCGGTGCACATGGGCCAGGTCATGGCCGACGTCATGGCCGGCAAGGTCGAGGCCAACCCTTGGCGCGAGCTCGATTGGCCAGCCATCCCCGGACATTTTGGCAAGCCCTGGTTCCTGCCCCTGGTCGGTGCGTATTACCGCCTTCAAGACTATTTGCACTGAGTGGCGGGGGACGCTTCACGTTTCAACACATTGCGTTAATCGCGAGCCATCGAGCCTTATCACTTCCGAAAGGTAGAACTGACATGACTGACAAAAAAAACAGTATCGATACCCAGCTGATAACAGGTACGGAAAGTCTGCGCATCTTCGAAGGGCTCAACCGCGGCATGTCGCGCCGCAATGCTTTGCAAATGCTCGGCTTGGCCGGCGTGACGGTGGCGGGCGCGGGTAGCCTGTTCGGCGCCGCCGGCAAGTTGTTCGCCGATGAGCAGGCCGCAACCCCTGGCAAAGGCAAGCCTGGCGGTCGCATCCGTGTCGCAGGCTCGACCAGCTCCACCGCCGACACCCTGGACCCGGCCAAAGGTTCATCGTCTACCGACTATGTGCGCCACTACATGTTCTATAACGGGCTGACGCGTTTCGACAGCCACATGGTGCCGCAACTGGAACTGGCCGAGCGTATCGAAACCACCGACGCCACGCTCTGGGTGATCAGCCTGCGCAAGGAAGTGACCTTCCACAATGGCAAGGCACTGACCGCTGCCGACGTGGTGTTTTCGTTGTTGCGGCACAAGGACCCGATCACCGGCTCCAAGGTCTTGCCGCTGGCGTCGCAGTTCGCTGACGTCAAAGCCGTCGGCCCCCATGAAGTGCAGATACAGTTGACCGGCCCCAACGCTGAATTGCCGTCGGTGCTTGCCGTTTCTCACATGCTGATCGTTCCCGAAGGCACCAGCGATTTCAGCCAGGGCATCGGGACCGGTCCGTTCAAGGTCAAGGAGTTCAAACCCGGTGTGCGCTCCATTGGCGTGCGCAATACCAATTACTGGAAACCCGGCTTGCCGTACCTGGACGAAATCGAATTCATCGGCATCGCCGACGAATCCTCGCGGATCAACGCCCTGTTGTCGGGGGACGTGCACATCGTCAACGAGGTCAACCCGCGCTCGACCACTCGCATCAAGGCCAGCGCCAAGCACCAGGTCATTGACTCACCGTCGGGCAACTACACTGACTTGATCATTCGTCAGGACCAGATGCCTGGCCAAAGCCCGGAATTCACCCAGGCCATGAAGCTGCTGCTGGATCGGGAACAGATCAAGTCGGCGATCTTCCGGGGCTACGCCAGGGTCGGCAACGACCATCCGATCGCGCCTGGTGCACGCTTCTACAACGCCGAGTTGCCACAACGGGCCTACGATCCGGAACAGGCCAAGTTCCTGCTCAAGAAGGCCGGCATGGCAGACATCAGCATGCCGCTGATGTGCTCGCCGGCGGCGACCGGCTCGGTGGACGTCGCGGTGTTGCTGCAGCAGTCCGCCAAGGAGGCCGGGCTCAAGCTCAACGTCAACCGCCTGCCGAGCGATGGCTATTGGTCCAACCACTGGGCCAAGCACCCGCTGAGCTTTGGCAACATCAACCCACGGCCGAATGCCGACATGCTGTTCTCGCAGTTCTTCCAGTCGAGTGCGCCGTGGAATGAATCCGGCTGGAAAAACGAACAGTTCGACCAGCTGTTGATCCAGGCCCGCGGTGAAACCGACGAAGCCAAGCGCGGCAAGATGTACGGCGACATGCAAGTGCTGGTGCATGAGCACTGTGGTATTGGCGTCCCGGTGTTCATCAGCAACATCGACGGTGCCGATCAGCGCGTCAAGGGCTACGGCGCCAACCCCCTGGGCGGTTTCATGGGCTACATGTTTGCCGAGCAAGTCTGGCTGGACGCCTGATGAACGTCGGGTTTGGGCCATATTGCATGAGGGTCGGATGATGAACAGCAACACACTCTGGTTGATTGGCCGCCGCCTGGGGGCGGCGGCCGTGACCTTGTTGATTGTCTCCATGGTGGTATTCGCCATCACGGCGGTACTGCCGGGAGACGCGGCGCAACAGGCGCTGGGGCAGTTCGCTACGCCAGAACAAGTGGCGGCCCTGCGGACGAAAATGGGTTTGGACCAGCCCGGTGTGTTGCGATACCTGCACTGGCTGACGAGCCTGCTCAGCGGTGACCTGGGCATGTCGATGTCCAACGCCATGCCGGTCATCGATCTGATGGCCGGCCGGGTCCCCAACACCCTGATGCTGGCGGCTGCCACCGCGTTGGTGTCGGTGCCTGTGGCCTTGGCCCTGGGCATCGGTTCGGCCATGGGCCGGGGCGGGCGCATCGACAGCTTCCTGAGTTTTTTCACCTTGACCATGGTGGCGGTGCCGGAATTCCTGGTCGCCACCTTGGCGGTGCTGATCTTCGCGGTGAACCTGGGCTGGTTGTCGGCGCTGTCCTACGCCAGTGACATCACCTCACCCTGGCAATTCATGCGCACCTACGCATTGCCGGTCATGACGCTGTGCTGCGTGATTGTCGCGCAAATGTCGCGCATGACCCGGGCGGCGGTGATCGATCAGCTCGACAGCCCTTACGTGGAAATGGCCCGGCTCAAAGGCGTGAGCAATATCCGCATCGTACTTCGGCATGCCTTGCCCAATGCCATCGGCCCCATCGCCAATGCCATCGCCCTGAGCCTGTCCTACTTGTTGGGCGGGGTGGTGATCGTCGAAACGATCTTCAACTATCCCGGCATCGCCAGCCTGATGGTCGATGCCGTGACCAACCGCGACATGGCCCTGGTCCAGGCCTGCACCATGTTGTTTTGTACGGCGTACCTGGCGTTGGTCTTGATTGCCGACCTGTGCGCGATACTGTCCAATCCGAGGCTGAGAAACCAATGAACAACCTCATTGTGAAGTCCCCGACGGCGGCCGTTGCGCTGGGGTTGGGCAAAGACGCCCACGCCAAGTCCTGGCTGGGCCTGGTCGGTGCTGCGATGTGTGTGATCTGGTTGCTGGTGGCCATCTTCGGCCCGTGGCTGGCGCCACATCCGGTGGGGGAGGTGGTCTCCGACAACGTGTTCGACAGCCTCAGCGCCACGTACCCGTTAGGCACCGATTACCTGGGCCGCGACATGCTCAGCCGGATCCTCGTCGGCGCGCGCTTCACCGTCGGCCTGGCGTTGGTGGCCGCGGTGTTGTCCAGCACCCTGGGAACCAGTCTGGCACTGTTGTCGGTGGTGTCGCCCAAGTGGCTGGATGAGTTGATCAGTCGCCTGATGGACGCGTTCATTTCGATCCCCAGCAAGATGCTCGCGCTGATCATGGTCTCGGCCTTCGGCTCCTCGGTCACCTTGCTGATCTGCACGGCGGTGTTGAGCTACACCCCCGGCGCGTTCCGCATCGCCCGCAGCATGGCGGTGAATATCGAGGCCCTGGAATACGTGCAAGTGGCCCGTACCCGGGGCGAGCGCCGACTGTACATCGCTTGCGTGGAAATCCTGCCGAACATCCTCAACCCGGTGCTGGCGGACCTGGGCCTGCGCTTCGGTTTCATCGTGCTGCTGCTCAGTGGCATGAGTTTCCTCGGGCTGGGCGTGCAACCGCCGGATGCCGACCTGGGCTCGCTGGTGCGCGAGAACATCGGTGGGCTCAATCAAGGTGCGCCGGCCATCGTGATTCCAGCACTGGCCATCGGCACCCTGACCATCGGCGTGAATCTGTTCATCGACCGGTTGTCGTCGCGACGTAGCCGACGTTCGGGAGGTCATTGAAATGAGCGAGTTGATTCGAGTACAGGACCTGCGCGTGGTCGCCTGTGGCGAGCGCGGTGAGGTGGACATCGTCAAGGGCGTCAGCTTCTCCCTGCAAAAGGGTGAAGTGTTGGCGTTGATCGGCGAGTCCGGTTCCGGCAAGACCACCATCGCCCTGGCGCTGCTCGGTTATGCCCGGCGCGGGTGTCGGCTGGCGGGCGGCGTCGTGCAAATCGGCGAGCATGACATGCTGGCGTTGGGCGAAGGCCAGTTGCAGAAGTTGCGCGGCAATCGGGTCTCCTATATCGCCCAGAGCGCTGCAGCAGCGTTCAACCCGGCGAAAAAACTCATCGACCAAGTGGTGGAAGGCGCCCTGATTCATGGCCTGGGTAGTAGCGCGGAGCTTGAGGCCAAGGCCATCGAATTGTTCCGCGACCTGGCCTTGCCAGATCCTGAACGCATCGGCCAGCGCTATCCCCACCAAGTGTCCGGCGGGCAACTGCAACGGGTGATGGCGGCCATGGCGCTGATCAGCGATCCGTTGCTGGTGGTGCTCGACGAGCCGACCACGGCCCTGGACGTGACGACCCAGATCGATGTACTGCGGGCCTTCAAGCGAGTGGTGCGTGAACGGGGGGCCACGGCGGTCTATGTGTCCCACGACCTCGCGGTGGTGGCGCAGATGGCTGACCAAATCGTCGTGCTCAATGGCGGCGAAATCTTCGAACACAGCGCCACGGCGCCTTTGCTCAAGGCCCCGGCCCACGAATACACCCGCAGCTTGTTGGCAGCGGCGCGGCCGGACACGACGATCCGTCCGCCGAGCGACGTCGCCCAGGACACGCCACTGCTGACCATCCAGGGGCTGACCGCCGGCTATGGCAACAAGAATGCCCAGGGCATGCCAGCCATTCGCGTATTGGAAGACATCGACCTGACGGTTCGCCGAGGCCAGGCCATTGGCGTCATTGGCGAGTCGGGTTCTGGCAAATCGACCCTGGCACGGGTCGTGGCCGGATTGCTGGTGCCGGCCCTTGGCGGGCTGACCTTCGATGGCCAGCCCCTGGGGGGCAGCCTGTCGTCGCGCACCCATGAACAGTTCCGACGCATTCAAATGGTCTTCCAGAATGCCGATACCGCCCTCAACCCGATGCACAGCGTCAGCACGATCCTGAGCCGTCCGCTGAAGATGTATTTCGGCCTCAAGGGCGCGGCGTTGCGCGAACGTATCGGCGAATTGCTGGACCTGGTGCGTTTGCCGCGCACGATGGCGGACCGACGCCCGAACGAACTGTCCGGCGGCCAGAAGCAACGGGTCAACCTGGCCCGGGCCTTGGCGGCCAAGCCGGACCTGATCCTCTGCGACGAGGTGACGTCGGCGCTGGACACCGTGGTCGGCGCGGCGATTCTCGAACTGCTGCGCGATCTGCGCCAGCAATTGGGAGTGTCTTATCTGTTCATCAGCCACGACATCTCCACCGTGCGCGCCTTGTGCGACGACATCGTGGTGATGTACAGCGGGCACAAGGTCCAGGCCGGTAGCCGCCAATCCTATGCCGAGGCGCCGTTCCATCCGTATACCGACCTGTTGATCCATTCCGTACCGGAGCTGCGCCAGGGCTGGCTGGAAACCTGCGGGGCAACGACCTGCCAGACGCTGCCGCCCGTTGGCCCGAAAGCCAACGTGCCCGGGCTGTGTACCTTCCTCAGTCGCTGCCCGGTGCGGGTAGACGGGCTGTGCAATTGCGTCGCGCCGCAGCGGCGGATGATTGTCGGCGGCAGCGAAATCCTCTGCCATCACGACAGCGCCGAACTGATGAAAACCCAGCAATCGAACAATCTGACCGTGGCGGCGTACGCATGAAACCCCGTGTATTGGAAATTCTCAAACGGCTGATGGCCTTCGATACCGTCTCGTCGGAATCAAACATGGCCTTGATCGAGTACGTGCGCGATCTGCTGCTGACCAAGGGCATCGAGTCGCTGATCGTCCAGGATGAAAGCGGCCACAAAGCCAATCTGTTTGCCAGTACCGGCCCCCGGGACGTGCCGGGGATCCTCCTGTCCGGTCATACCGACGTGGTGCCGGCGGCGGGGCAGGCCTGGACCGTCCCGGCGTTTGAGGCGACGGTGCGGGACGGGCGGATCTATGGCCGGGGCAGTTGCGACATGAAGGGGTTTATCGCACTGGCCATCGACGCCATGCTCGATGCCAGCGAGCAGCCATTGAGCCGGCCATTGCAACTGGCGCTGTCCCATGACGAAGAGATCGGGTGCGTAGGGGTGCGTCGTTTGCTCGATGTGCTGCACCTGGCACCGGTTCGGCCGTTCCTGTGCGTCATCGGCGAGCCGACCAACATGCAGTTCGTGCTCGGGCACAAGGGCAAGGGTTCCTACCGCACCTACTGTCGCGGCCTGGAAGCGCATTCCTCACTCGCACCGCGTTCGGTCAATGCGATTCACGTGGCCTGCGATTTCATCGCCGCGCTGCGCCAGAGCCAGCAGCAGTTGCAAGAACAGGGGGCACGGGATACCGATTACGACGTGCCCTACAGCACGGTGCATGTTGGCCAGATTGTCGGCGGCAAGGCGCTGAACATCGTGCCCAACCTGTGCACCCTGGATTTCGAGGTGCGTAACCTGCCGGCGGACGACCTGGACGGGTTCCTCGAACAGATGCGCGAGCGAGCCGAATTGATCGTGAGCGAAGCCAAGAAGCTTTCCAGCGTGGCCGCCATCGAAATCGAGACCTTGAATGTCTACCCGGGCCTCGATACCCATCCGAGCATCGAAGCGGTGCGTTTCCTGAAAGACTTTGCCGCCCCGGACACCGGCACCGCCAAAGTCTCGTTCGGCACCGAGGGCGGGTTGTTCAAGCAACGTTTGGACGTGCCGGTGGTGGTCTGCGGTCCAGGCTCGATAGAACAGGCGCACAAGCCTGACGAGTTCATCGAGATCAGCCAGCTCGTCGCTGGCGAGCGTTTTCTGCAGGGGCTGTTGGGCTCAATGCGCGTTTGATCGCGTCACGGTAAAGCCTGCCGTCGAAGACTGATTTTCAGCATTCGACGGCTGTAGGACCGGCGTTTTCAGCATCCTCATCCATGGCGACTCAATAGACTGGAGACTGTCTCAGAACAGGACTCCACGCCATGCTCAAGAATCGCCTGAAAGACCCCAGCCTGCTGGTAGAACTCGCTTACATCGACGGTCAGTGGGTCGGTGCCGACAGCGCCGCGACCCTGGACGTCATCAACCCGGCCACCGGCGAAGTGCTCGCCCGGGTACCGGCAATACAAGGCAGCGAAACCCGGCGCGCCGTCGAAGCCGCCGACCGTGCCTGGCCGGCCTGGCGTGCACGTCCGGCAGCAGAACGGGCGGCGCTGCTGGATCGTTGGTATCAGGCCATGATCGACAACCTCGACGACCTGGCGTTGATCCTGACCTGCGAACAGGGCAAGCCGCTGGCGGAGGCCCAGGGCGAGATTCGCTACGGCGCCAGCTTCGTCAAATGGTTTGCCGAGGAAGCCCGACGGGTCTATGGCGAAACCATCCAGGCCCCCAGCGGAGACCGCCGCTTGCTGACCCTCAAGCAACCGGTCGGCGTTTGCGCCGCGATCACCCCGTGGAACTTCCCCAACGCGATGATCACCCGCAAGTGCGCGCCGGCCCTGGCCGCCGGCTGCACGATCGTGGTCAAGCCGTCGGACCTGACCCCGCTGTCGGCCTTGGCCCTGGCGGTGCTGGCCGAGCGGGTCGGCATTCCGGCCGGGGTGTTCAACGTCGTCACTGGCATGCCTGTCGGCATTGGTGAAGAGCTGACCGGCAACCCAACGGTGCGCAAGCTTTCCTTTACCGGATCCACTGCGGTCGGTCGGCTGCTGATGCGCCAGAGTTCGGAGCACATCAAGCGCTTGAGCCTGGAGCTGGGGGGTAACGCGCCGTTCATCGTGTTCGACGACGCCGACCTGGAACAGGCGGTGGCCGGCATTATGCTCAGCAAATTCCGCAACGCCGGGCAGACCTGCGTCTGCGCCAACCGGATTCTGGTGCAGGACGGGATCTACGAGCGCTTCGCCCAGCGCCTGGTGGAGGAGGTGGGCAAGCTCAAGGTCGGCGATGGCCTGAAGGATGGCGTGAACATAGGCCCGCTGATCAATGCGGCGGCGGTCAGCAAGGTCGCTCGACACATTGACGAGGCGTTGAGCCAGGGCGCGCGTCTACTCTGTGGTGAGATTCCCCAGGGCGACAGCCAGTTCGTCCAGCCGACCGTACTCGGCGAAACCCACGCCGGGATGCTGCTGGCCAACGAAGAAACCTTCGGCCCGGTGGCGCCGCTGATGCGCTTTGGCACTGAAGAAGAGGCGCTGGCCTCGGCCAACGCAACGCCTTATGGCTTGGCCGCGTATTTCTTCACCCAGGACCTGCGCCGCTCATGGCGGTTCGGCGAGGCGTTGGAGTTTGGCATGATCGGTCTCAATACCGGGCTCATTTCCATGGACGTCGCGCCCTTTGGCGGGATCAAGCAATCGGGCCTGGGGCGTGAAGGCAGCAAGTACGGCCTGGACGAATTCCTTGAAGTCAAAGCCTTCCACATGGGTGGGTTGTGATCCGGTCAGCGTTTGAAGAGAGGAGGCACGGTTGATGAGCAAACCATTCAGAATTGCCGCGATTGCCGGCGACGGCATTGGCAAGGAAGTCTTGCCGCAAGGGTTGCGGGTATTGGAGCAGGCCGCAAAGAAATGGCAATTGGATTTGAGCATTGAAGTGCTCGACTGGGCCAACTGCGATTATTACCTGGAGCATGGGCAGATGATGCCCGACGACTGGTTCGAGCAGCTCAAGGGCTTCGACGCGATTTATTTTGGCGCCGTGGGCTGGCCGGACAAGGTGCCCGATCATATTTCCCTGTGGGGTTCGCTGTTGAAGTTTCGTCGGGACTTCGACCAGTACGTGAACATTCGCCCGGTGCGACTGTTTCCCGGTGTGCCGTGCCCGTTGGCCGGGCGCGAAGCCGGGGACATCGACTTCGTGGTGATCCGCGAGAACACCGAGGGCGAATACTCCTCGATCGGCGGCAAGATGTTCGAAGGCACCGAGCATGAGTTCGTGCTGCAGGAGTCGGTGTTCACCCGCCGTGGCGTGGACCGGATTCTCAAGTTCGCCTTCGACCTGGCCCAGACCCGGCCGCGCAAGCGCCTGACCGCGGCGACGAAGTCCAATGGCATCTCCATTAGCATGCCGTACTGGGACGAACGCACGGCCCTCATGGCGCAGCAGTACCCGGACGTCACCTGGGACAAGCAACACATCGACATTCTGTGTGCGCGCTTCGTGCTTCAGCCTGATCGTTTCGATGTGGTCGTGGCGTCGAACCTGTTTGGTGACATCCTGTCCGACCTCGGGCCGGCCTGCGCTGGCACCATCGGCATCGCGCCGTCGGCCAATCTCGACCCGGAGCGACGTTTTCCCTCGCTGTTTGAACCGGTTCATGGTTCGGCGCCGGATATCTATGGGCGGAACATCGCGAATCCGATTGCGATGATTTGGTCCGGGGCCTTGATGCTGGATTTCCTTGGCAATGGCGATGAGCGTTATCGTGCGGCTCATGATGGGATTCTCAGGGCTATCGAGCAGGTTATTGCCGAGGGGCCGATTACGCCTGATCTGGGCGGACAGGGGTCTACTCAGGAGGTGGGTCAGGCTGTGGCGATGGCGCTTTGATTGGCTTGCCCGCGATGAGGCCGGCAAGTCCGACATCCATGTGACTGAACCACCGCCATCGCGAGCAGGCTCGCTCCCACAGGGGGGCTGCGGTGTACGCGAAATTTGTGTACGCCACCGGTCCCTGTGGGAGCCGGGCTTGCCCGCGAATAGGCCAGCAGGCCCAGCATCCATGTGACTGACCCATCGCCTTCGCGAGCAAGCCCGCTCCCACAAGGGGGCTGTGGTGTACCCGAAAGTTGTGCCACCGGTCTCTGTGGGAGCCGAACTTGCTCGCGATGAGGCCATTCAGCCCAGCATCCATTGCGACTGAACCACCGTTATCGCGAGCAAGCTTTGCTCCCACGGATCTGATGGGTGTATGACTGGGAGAGGCAGGTCGGCTTTAAGGCCGCCTCGTGGTTAATGGATATTCACACCAAAAAAAGCTACACCAGGCGATCACTTGCAGACATAGAACTTGCGCACATAGACACTGCTCTTCCACGCGCAGGGAGCGCCTCGCGGTACGAACACTGTATCGCCCGTGTTGACCGCCAGTTGGGTCCCATCGACTTGGAGAATGATGCTGCCTTCGACCAGGTACATCAATTCATGCATCGTATGTGGCCGCGCCTTACGGACATAAGGTGTCGAATCCCAAATGCCGATGCGCAGGTTGGTCGCATCCTCGACGAACAAGTTATTCGAGCGACATTGCGGTGTCGGGCTCAGCAAAAACTCCTCAGGCGGAGGCGTCGAAGGGGAGAGCAGGGTATGCGGGGGGAGAGCGGTCAGCCCGACGTTACCCACTTCAACAGGCTGGATATCGGCACAGAATGCCCAGAGCGAGCCAGGTTGCGCCTCGATCCGAACCGATGTACCGCGGGCAATCACAGCGCTGTCACCCGGATTGAGTTGGAGCGAGTGATCCTGGCTCTGCAGGGTGACGTGCCCCGCGTGAACCACGATCGTTTCACTGTAGGGGTATGCATCGACGCTGAATTGCCCGCTCGCCTGGACGATGCCGGCAGCCATGTCATCCGTCCCGACATAAGCGATCTGCCGGTCAAAAGGATCGTTGGCTCCCAATGAGCCGGAGGTGAATGCGGTTGACGCAGGAGTGCCGTTTGCATGGGCCAACAGCACGGCAGTGGGTTCTAGCATGAGGATGTTTCTCCGAGAGTGGATGGTGTAGAGGAGTCAGCCGATGGCCTGGGTTACCAGCGCGAATTGATGTACGCCGCCGCTGGCTTGGGGCGGGGCCCCGCGAACCATTTGTGCAACGGTGTCGACCTGCTTCAGCCCGGCGGCTTCCAGCCAGGGACCCAGGCCGCAGTCGGACGGTACATCCATGCGCACAAAAGTCTCCGGCACTTGTGCCAGCAACACCGCGATCAAGTGCTTGGCCTGCTCCGGATTTTCTGCCACGACCGGGCCGATGTAACGACCACGACCGAATGGACGCAGCAGGGCAAACCCGCGCAGTTGCCCATCGCGCTCGATGCCCATGACCTCGTCAGCACTGTCGAACAGATCGTTGAGCACGGCATGCCGATCCAGGCCACTGCCGGCATTGGCGAGTGCAATCACGTCGTTTCGATCCGCGTCGGTCAGGCGGCGCAGGCGCTCGCCGGATGGCAGGTCCGTGGGGACGGGGGGCAATACGTTGCCCTGATGCTGCTGGATATGCCCAAAGTCAACGAATCCCTGGCTGGCATAAAGGGGCGCGCCGGCCAGCGTCGCATTGAGCATGGCGGTCTGCGCGCCGCACGCTTGGAGCGCCAGCTCCATCAATCTGCGCCCGATGCCCTGGCCTTGGTACTCATCGCTGACGATCACCAGGCCAATCGTGGCATAATCACCCTGCGGGCAACTGAATGCCGTACCAATCAGACGCCCTTCGTCCTCTGCGACAAATCCCTGGGAAACACGCTGCAGCATGGCCCAGTCTGCCAAACGGTGAGGCCATTTCAACTGCACGGACAAGGCATGGGCCGCCGCCACATCGGCAGCGGTCATGGGGCGATAGGCATAGGCTGGGCGTTGCGTGTTGGACATGACAAATCTCCATGGACAGGGCGCGTGACCGGTCGGATTTCTCCGCTGAAAGTGTTGGTATCTCACCTGCCGCCAGGCCTGACAAGGGGCACACCTGGATTCGGTAGATTGCATAAGTTGCGGCTTCAGGCGCCGCAGTTATTGCTCAAATCGGCAGCCGGCCCAGCAGCAAATATCAGTGGATATTTCGTCGGTGCTTTTCATCGACGCAGGGGCGGCGCGGGTCAATAACGTCGCTGGCGATCAATCTGGCCGAGCATAGATTCGCCGCGTTGATGCCGACGGATATTCTCCAGCAGCACGCCAAAGGCACTTTCGGGTTGGGTCATCGCCGCGATATGCGGCGTCAGCAATATCTGCGGATGTTGCCAGAACGGGTGATCCGGTGCGGCCGGCTCCTGTTGCAAGACGTCGAGCACCGCGGCACTGAGCTGGCCGCTGGCCAGGGCCTCGAGCAGATCCTCTTCGATCAGGTGCCCACCGCGGCCCATGTTGACCAGGGCCGCGCCCTGGAGCAGGTGTTCGAACAACTGGCGGTTGAGAATCCCTTGGGTCTGCTCGGTCAATGGCAAGACACAGATCACGATGTCGCATTGGCCAAGGAACGCCGGGAGTTGTTCATCACCGGCAAAGCAATCCACGCCAACAATAGTGTGTTCACTGCGTGCCCAGCCGGATAAGGCGAAACCGAAGGTCTTTAGGGTGGCCAGGATCTGCTGGGCCTGCATGCCAAGCCCCATGATACCGACCCGACGCTGGGCCGCCGGTTGCAGCAAGTGCGCCTGCCAGCACCGGGCGAGCTGTTGCTGGCGATAACGGAGCATATCCCGGTGCAGGCTGAGCACGGCGAAACTCGCGTACTCGCACATGCCCCGGGTGATGCCAGGATCGAGTAGGCGGACCACCGGCAGCGACATGGGCAGGCGGTCAAGGTCAAGCTGATCGACCCCGGCCGACAACGCAAACAGCACTTCAAGATTCGGCAACACCGTTTCGAGGTCGTCCGGCGCCTGCCACGCGGCGAGGTAGCGAATGTCCTTCGGATCGCCGATGTCCGGCCAGGCACGCCATTCGATATCCGGCGCGTGCTCGGCGAATAGACGCTTCCATTGTTCGCCGCGTACCGGGTCGGCTTTATAAAGCAGGGCCATGGGTCACTTCTCGTACTGGATAGGGAGCCTCCAGCATGCCGGAGTGGCAAAGCAGGATGTATCAAAAGAGCCTGTGTAAACCCACGACACTGCGTTGTATGGGGCGTTTGCCGGCAGATTCCATGGGGCTGGAGCCGGCTGAAGGAATCTGCTGTTTGCCGGGGTGAAAACAGTCGATCCGAATTTCCCAGAGGCCAAGTTCGGCTTAGACCATTGCGTCGAACGCTTAACCTGTGGAGCACATCGCAACCGTTTCCCGGTTGTCTGGTTCACTGTGGGAGATGCCATGAACAGCAAAGTCGAAGAAACCCCAAGCTTGCTCCGTCAACGCGATCAATTCGTGCCTCGGGGGTTGGTCACCGCACATCCGCTGGTCATCGACCGGGCCCAGGGCGCTGAAGTATGGGACGTGGACGGGGCGCGCTATCTGGACTTCGTCGGCGGCATTGGCGTCTTGAACATCGGCCATAATCACCCAAAGGTGGTCGCGGCGGTGCAGGCCCAACTGCAGAAGGTCAGCCATGCTTGCTTCCAGGTCGTGGCCTACAAACCCTATCTCGACCTGGTCAAGCGCCTGTGCGAACTGGTGGGTGGCGAGCAAGCCTATAAGGCGGCGTTGTTCACGTCCGGCGCGGAGGCGGTGGAGAACGCAGTGAAGATCGCCCGCGCCCACACCAATCGTCCCGCGATCATTTCCTTCCGTGGCGGTTTCCATGGACGGACCTTGCTGGGTACGACGCTGACGGGCATGAGCCAGCCCTACAAGCAGAATTTCGGTCCCCTCGCGCCTGAGGTCTTCCATACTCCGTACCCGAATGCCTACCGTGGTTTCAGCAGCGAGATGGCGTTGCAGGCCCTCAATGAGTTGCTGGCGACCCAAGTCGCTCCAGATCGCGTCGCGGCGATCATCATCGAGCCGGTGCAGGGCGACGGCGGCTTCCTGTCCGCGCCGCCAGAATTTCTCCAGGCGCTGCGGGCCCTGACCGAGCAACACGGCATCGTGCTCATTCTCGATGAAATCCAGACCGGTTTCGGCCGTACCGGCAAATGGTTCGGTTTCCAGCACGCCGGGATCCAGCCGGACCTGGTCACCGTTGCCAAGAGCCTGGCCGGTGGTTTGCCCATTTCCGGCGTAGTGGGGCGTGCGCACATCATGGACGCGCCCTTGCCCGGTGGCCTTGGCGGGACCTATGGCGGTAACGCCTTGGCGTGTGCGGCGGCGTTGGCGGTGATCGAAGCTTACGAACAGGAGCAGTTGCTCGAGCGCGGCAAGGCATTGGGCGAGCGGCTGCGTCAGGGCTTGCTGCGCTTGCAGGCACGCCACCCACGCATCGGTGACGTACGCGGCACCGGCTTCATGCTCGCCATCGAATTGATCAAGGACGATGCGGCCCGCAGCCCCGACGCCGAACTCACCCAACGACTGATCGACCAGGCCCGGGTAGGCGGGTTGTTGGTGATCAAATGCGGGGTGTACCGAAATGTCCTGCGCTTCTTGGCGCCCCTGGTCACCGAAGAAAGCCAGATCGACGAAGCACTGACCATTCTTGAAGCAGCTTTGCTGCGCGTGTTGGATTAATCTCAGGTCTCGGTCGGCACCTGTAACGAGGTGCCGACCGAGGGCATTTAGCGCAGATGGATTGATGAATGCATCATGGGAGGCGACACACATGCACCTGACTGATTATCGTGCGCTGCTGATCGATTGCGACGAAGTCCTGGTGGATCGGGACTCCGGTGTCTGGGCGGCCCTGCAACCCTTGCTCGACAACCACCCGGACCTGCCAGACAGGGACGCGGTGTTGGCGGAATTCGACGCGGCGGTGCGCGGGCTTTATCCGCGTTTCTCCGAACTCGGCTTCAGTGGTTTGTTGTGCTTTGCCCATCGTCAACTGGCAGAGCGCCTGGGGCTCAAGGTCAGTTGGGAGGAGGGCATGAGCTTTGCCCGTTCGGCAGGCAACTGGTCGCTGTTCGAGGACGCGCCCGGAGCGATGTTGTACCTGCGCAAATTCTATCGGTTGCTGGTGTACTGCGACCGCGATGCCGAGGATCGCGAGCCCCTCTGCGAGCGTTTGGGAATCCCTCCCGAGGACCTGCATTCCCGCGCCAGCAATCCATTGGAGGATGAGGCATGGCTGCAGGCGAACAAGCTCAAGTCTGAAAACATCATGCAAGTGTCCAGGCCACCTGCACAAGCGCCAAAGTCGGCGGGCCTGTGCCTGATCCGCCGTGGCCATGAGCCTGATAATCAAGAATATTCTGCCGATTTCTACATCACCAGCATGGCCGACCTCGTCGCTCAGCATCAGCTATCTTTGCGCCGTTGAATTTGCTAAAACCACTGTCAACCTGAAGACAACCGAGGGGTACCCGATGGAAGGTTTAATAAAACTAGACCGAATTGATATCAGTATCCTTGTTGAACTTCAAAAGGACGGTCGAATGACCAACGTCAGTCTCGCCGATGCCGTGGGGTTGTCATCCAGCCCATGCCTGCAGCGAGTCAAGCGGCTTGAGTCGGCGGGTTATATTTCCGGCTACAGGGCTCATCTCAACCTGGCCAAGATCACTGACTCGGTCACGGTCTTCACTGAAATCACGCTGAGCGACCACAAGCGCGAGGACTTCGCCAAGTTCGAATCCAATATTCGCTTGGTCGATGAGGTATTGGAGTGCCATTTGATCAGCGGCGGTTACGATTACCTGGTGCGCTTCATGACGTGCAGCATCCAGCATTATCAGGAAGTGATCGAAGGGTTGCTGGACAAGAACATCGGCATTTCCAAGTACTTCAGCTACATCGTCATCAAATCCCCTGTGCTCAAGGATGGGGTGCCGTTGCGTAGGTTGTTGCGTCACTAAGGCGTCTTGGCCACAGCCGTCCATGGCGGCAAACCGTCAAATGCAGCAGCCAGCGTGATCGATTCCAAGGGTCACGCTACGGACATCCTCCGACCCAGGCCTGGCAATACACCTTCTCCTTTCAATTTTTCCAGCCACTCCAGAGACACTGGAGGGCATGCGTGTGCGCGGCTTTTCACATGGGTGCGGCAACACACAGGGGCATTACTCCCTTTTGCCATTCGTTTTTCATAAAACCGTAACACAACTGTTGCAGAGTTCTCCGGCCCGTCATCACAAGGAATTTCTTTCAATGAAAAGTTTGATGAAGTCTGCTGCGCTCGCCGTTACGCTTTCTCTTTGTGCCACTTCGGCGACCTTCGCTGCAGAAAGTGTCCGTCTGACGGGGTCTGGCGCGAGCTTCCCGGCACCGATCTACCTGACCTGGTTCAAGGATTTCAGCAAGAAATCCGAAGGTGTCACTGTGGACTACCAATCCAAGGGCAGCGGCGCGGGTGTACAGGACTTCCTGAATAAAACCGTTGATTTCGCCGCCAGCGACTCGGCAATGAAAGACGAAGACATCGCCAAGGTGGCCGAAGGCGTGCAGTTGTTGCCGATGACCGCTGGGGAAATCGTGCTGGCCTACAACCTGCCGGGTAATCCCAAGGGCCTGAAGTTGCCACGGGATGTGTACTCCAACATCTTCCTCGGCAAGATCACTCGCTGGAACGATCCGCAAATCGTGGCGGCCAACCCGGACCTGAAACTGGCCGATACGCCGATCACGGTTGTCGTGCGTGCCGACTCCAGCGGTACCACCGCGGTATTCACCAAGCACTTGGCGACCATCAACCCAGACTTCAAACAGGCGCTGGGGGAGGGCAACACCGTCAACTGGCCGGCCAGTGACAAGTTCATCAAGTCGCCGAAGAACGATGGTGTGACCGCTACCGTGCGCCAGACCCCGGGCGCGATTGGCTACATCGAATACGGCTTCGCCAAGCTCGCCAAGGTTGACTTCGCCCAGTTGCAGAACAAGGCCGGCCAATACGTCGTGCCAAACGCCGAGAGTGGTGCCGAGGCCCTGGCGGCAGTGAAGATGCCGGAAAGCCTGGTGTCCTGGTTGCCTGATCCAGACGGCGCCAAGTCCTACCCGATCACGTCCTACACCTGGATGATCTTCCGCAAGGACAACGGCAACCCGGCCAAGGCCAAGGCCATGCGTGAAATGGTTGAATACAGCCTGACCGAAGGCCAGAAAATTGCCGACTCGATGGGGTACATCCCGTTGCCGCAGTCGGTCGTCGAACAGGTTCGCAAAGCGTCCGCCAACATTCAGTAACACCTGAGGCCTCTCTCGGTGTGTGCTGCAAGCCATGCCGGGAGAGTTTTCCCCCTGTTCCGGACTTAGCCAATGAACACTCCTTTTGTCGTACCGGTTAATCCAGATTCTGCCTGCCAGCCACCGTCCGCGAAGGACTTCCTGGTCGATCGCACCTTTCGTGCGATTGCTCGCATAGGGGTGGTACTGATTCTGGCGCTCGTCTTCGCTCTCGTGTTCGAGGTGGGACGCAAGGCACTTCCCGGCATGGAAAAGCACGGGTTTGATGTGCTGCTTGGCACTGTCTGGGACGTTAACCAGGGTAAATACGGCATCCTGCCGGCTATCTGGGGCACGCTCTACAGCGCCTTTATCGCGTTGCTGATCGCCGGTTTTTTCGGCGTCAGCATGGCGATTTTCCTCACCCAAGACTTTCTGCCCCCCAAGCTTGCCGCCATTTTTCGCACCATCGTCGAATTACTCGCGGCCATCCCCAGCGTTGTCTACGGCCTGTGGGGGATCTATGTGGTAATCCCGGCCATTCGGCCGCTCACGACCTGGTTGAACAGCGAACTCGGCTGGATACCGTTCTTCGGCACGTCCTTGAGCGGGCCTGGACTGCTTCCTGCGGCGCTGGTGCTTGCCATCATGATTTTGCCGACCATTGCCGCAGTTTCGCAGGATGCGCTCACGGCCGTGCCGATGAAAACCAAGCAGGCCGCCTACGGCATGGGGACCACCCACTGGGAAGCGATTCTCAAAGTGATGGTACCGTCCGCCGCCACCGGCATCTTTGGCTCCCTGGTGCTGGGCCTGGGACGCGCGCTGGGTGAAACCATGGCACTGGCCATGCTGGTCGGCAACGCGAACAACATTTCCCTTTCGCTGTTCGCCCCGGCCAACACCTTGGCGGCCTTGCTGGCGTTGAACTTCCCCGAAGCCGGACCGAACGAGATTGAAGTCCTGATGTATGCCGCACTGGTGCTGATGTTCATCACGTTGATCGTGAACGTCTTCGGCTCCTTGATCATGATGTATGCCCAACGGGGTAATAAGTGATGACCGATCTCACTGCTGCAACAGACTTGACGGCTCCAGCAGGCGCGATGCCCAGCCTGCAGCGCAAGTTCGAGGGCCGTGCCCTGCGCAGCCTGATCTTGACCACACTGGTCTGGAGCGGGGCGCTGCTGGCCAGCGTGCCGTTGATTTCCGTGCTCTACATGCTGATCACCCGCGGCGGCGCGCGCCTGAACCTGGAAGTCTTTACCGAACTGCCGCCGACCGGTTTCGAGATGGGTGGGGGCTTCGGCAACGCGCTGGCCGGTACGTTTGTGATGGTGGGCATCGCGGCGGCAATCGCGGTGCCGGTCGGCATCATGGCGGCGATTTTCCTGGCTGAACTGGGGCCGGACAGCAAGCTGGCGAATGCCGCGCGCTTTGCGGCCAAGATGCTCACGGGGCTGCCGTCGATCCTGGCCGGGGTGTTTGCCTACGCCTTGGTGGTGATGACCACCGGTACTTATTCGGCACCGGCGGGCGGCGTCGCGCTGGCGGTACTGATGCTGCCTATCGTCGTGTTGACGGCGGAAGAGTCGATGCGGATGGTGCCCAAGATCATGAAGGATGCCGCCTACGGCATGGGTTGCACCCGCTCGCAGGTCATCTGGAAAATCATCTTGCCCACCGGCATGCCAGCGATCCTGACCGGCGTCATGCTGGCCGTGGCCCGTGCCGCGGGCGAGACAGCGCCGTTGTTGTTTACCGCGCTGTTCAGCAACTACTGGATCTACCACCAAGGCAGCCTCGAGGTCATGAACCCGACGGCATCGCTGGCAGTACTGATCTACAACTTCTCCGGCATGCCGTTCGACAACCAGCTTGAGCTCGCATGGGCGGCCTCCCTGGTGCTGGTGATGATCGTGTTGGTCGTGAACATCATCAGCCGTATTTTCGGCAAGCCCAAGTATTAAGAACGGGAGCATCTGATCGTGAACGTATCCACTGCGCAAATAGCCGCTCCGTTTGTCACCCAGGCCCCTGTCGTCATGGACTGCAAACTGGACAAGATTTTCTACGGCAACTTCATGGCGGTACGTGACAGCCATGTGCCGATCGAAAAAAACAAGATCACCGGCTTCATTGGGCCTTCCGGCTGTGGCAAGAGCACCGTGCTGCGCAGCCTCAACCGAATGAACGATCTGGTGAAAGGTTTCCGTTTCGAGGGCCACGTGCACTTCCTTGGCCAGGACGTCTATGGCAAGGGCGTCGATCCGGTGGTCGTGCGCCGCTACATCGGCATGGTGTTTCAACAGCCCAACCCGTTCTCGATGAGCATCTTCGACAACGTCGCGTTTGGCCTGCGCCTCAATCGCTACAAGGGCGATATCGGCGATCGGGTCAAACATGCGCTGCAAGGCGCCGCGCTGTGGGATGAGGTCAAGGACAAGCTCAAGGTCAGTGGTCTGTCGCTGTCCGGCGGCCAGCAACAACGACTGTGCATTGCCCGCGCCATCGCCACCGAGCCGGAAGTCCTGCTGCTGGATGAGCCGTGTTCGGCACTCGATCCGATCGCTACCCGTCGGGTCGAAGAGTTGATGGTCGAGTTGAAGAAGGATTACACCATCGCGCTGGTCACCCACAACATGCAGCAAGCCATCCGCGTCGCTGATACCACGGCGTTCTTCTCGGTGGATATTTCCCAGGGCACGCGCACCGGCTACCTGGTCGAAATGGGCCCGACGACGCAGATTTTCGACAACCCTCGTGAACAGATGACCGGCGACTACATCAGCGGCAAGTTCAGCTGAGTCCACTTCCGGTCAAGGCCGCATACCTGCAGAAGCCAAATGGATTTGGCGGGCATCCGGTAGACATTTACCAAGCGTTTCCAAGGAGCACCAATGCCTGCTACGCACCGCCTTGATTTGCCTGCGATTGAACGTGCACTGCGGGAAGTGCAAGAGCGCTTCGCCGCGCTGAGCCGGCACTTCACGGAGCCGCGCGATCCCTTGACCGACGAGGTGCTGCACAATGTGCTTGAAGGTTATGCGCTGGTTGACGACTATGTTGCCCGCGGCGTTGATCTGTTCGACCTCCAGCAACTGAACCTGATGCTCGAGATCAACGCCACGGTGCTGTGTGGCCGAGACCCGGCGCGCCGCTTGGAGTACGCCCAGCACCTGGCCGCGACCGAGGCGCATTTCTTCAACAATGTTGAGGGAGGCATCAAGGACTTGTACAACTGGTATTGTGCGTACCGCAGCGAATCCGTCTGGAAGCGTGCGGCTGGCGTCTATGTGCGCATTCTCAGCAAGCCGCAGTTGTTCATTGAAGGTAACAACCGCAGCGGATCGCTCATCGTCAGCTATCTGCTCATGCGCGCGGGCTTGCCGCCTTTCGTGTTGACGCTGGAAAACGCCGAGGGCTACTTCAACCCCTCATCAGTCATACGCAACTCTGCCAAACATGGAGTCAAGGCGTTGTACGAATTGCCCAAGATCAAGAAAAAATACGCGGCGTTCCTGGAAGAACAAGCGCCTGACCCGATGAAGTTCTTTCTCAAAGGCAAGCCGTCGTCCCTCTCTCAAGGTGGCCATTGATGAGCAGGTATCATGCGCTCGCCAAATGCAAAACCCTCGGCAGCCGGGTAGGGCAGGCCATTCGCAGCGCTGTCCCGCTGCAAATGTCCAGGCGCCAACGCATCCGCATTTCGTTTGATATCGATGACACGCTCGCCTGCCAACTCCACCACTGCGAAGTCGAGCACAGCAGGCTGCCGGCCAGTGTCCATCGTTGGTTGGGTGAACCGTTGCGCAGGGGCACACGTTCCTTGATCCGAGAACTGCGCCGCCAGGATTGCAGCATCTGGGTCTATACCTCGTCCGGTCGCACGCCGTCCTATATCCGGCGCTGGCTGTTGCTCTACGGCATCCGCGTCGATGGCGTGGTCAACAGCGTGTTGCACAACCGTGCGCTGACGGTCCATGGGCTGTCGAATGCGCCCTCGAAGTATCCGCCGGCATTCGATATCGATTTGCACGTCGATGATTCCGAGGGCGTACAGATTGAAGGTGATGATCACGGGTTTCGCGTGGTCGTGGTGCATCCGGAAGATGAGGGTTGGGCGCAGAAAGTGCTGGATGCGGTCGACATTGTCCAGGCGCAGTTGGCTTGGCAGCAGAGGCCTGTGCAGCGGGCTTCGTTGCGCCTGGGCGCGGCCGATCTGTCGACCATCAAATAAGCAACCGCGGCTTATCGGACAATAGCCATCCGACGACCGCTCATGAAACACAGCAGCCCGCCCATGGCGGTCAATGCGCTCAAGGCATAGAACATCGTCGGTGCCGGGGTTTGCATCAGCAGGTACCCGCAGATCACCGGGCTCAGTGCCCCGCCGAGCGCTGCCAGGTTTTGCGCGCCGTAGTAGCTGCCGCGCAGTTCTTCGGGGGCCAGGGTATCGACGAAAAGGAATTCGGCCGGGTAGATGATCATTTCACCGAGGGTGAAAATGAACATCGCCACGCACCAGCTCACCATGTCATCCGCCAGGCTGAAGCCGATCAGGCCGAGGATGAACAGGCTGGTGCCCGCGGCAATCCAGTAGCGCAGCTTCTCGCGATCGAGGAACCGGCCGATCTGGTATTGCAGCAGGATGACGGTAATGGCGTTGCAAGCGAGCAGGGCGGCCATGATTTCCAGCGCGCGCTTGGAATCGTGAGTCACCAGCAGGTATTGCGACAGGTAGAGGGTGAAGCGTCCGTGCACCACGGTGCTGAGCAGGCAACCACAGGTAAACATGATCAGGGTACGGTCGTTTTTCAGGGTCTTGAGTGTCTTGAGAAAGCTCGGCGGGGGCCCCATCGCCACTGTTGGCGCGGCGCCCCCTGGGATGCCCGTCATCAGGAATATGCTGAAAAAAGCGATACCACCGGCAATCAGGAAGGGGGCAATCGGATAGACGCCGGCAATCACCACGCCGAGCATTGGACCGATGGCATAGCCGATGTTGGTCAAGGTGTAGCGCAGGGAAAACGCCTTGGCGCGCTGGCTAATGGGCAGGCTTTCGCTGAGTATCGCTTTGGAACCGATCAGGAACAGGGCTGAGGCGGTCTCGGTGATCACCACAGTCAGGGTGGTCAGGTAGAGGTTTTCGGCAAAGGTCAGCAGCACGAAACCGATAGCGCTGGAGAACATCGCCACGATCAGCAGTCGGCGCTTTTCCAGACGGTCGATGACATAGCCGCCATACAGGGCCAACAGGGTGGCGATGAACACCGCGATACCGAGCAACAAGCCGACGTCCTGTTGGTTGAGGCCCAACTTGTTGCTCAAGAATAGCGTGAGCAATGGACTGGTAATGGCGCGGCTGACGACGATGGTCAGTGAGGCGATCATCAAGCGTCGAATAACGAGCGAGTAAGTGGCCACGGTGAGGCAAATGTCCTTATTCAGATGTTGGCGTGCGCCGCGGTGATGTCCGACCGACCGATGCCATGATCAAGCCAGCCACTGGTCCAGCGTGCGTACCGATTCCATTTCTTCAATGTGCCACAGTTGCTTGAGTAGGCCTGTAGCCTGTTCGTGCGACATCACCCGCGTCGCCAGGCTGTAAAACTTCTCCTCCAGATCCGCATCGGACAGCGGATTGCCTGGCGCGCCCGATGGCACGTCTACACGCAGGCTCGCCTGCCGACCCTCCACGGTTCGCACTGTCACCACAGGCTCGCCATCCTCGGACAGTCGCGGGTCCACTTCAAGATGAATGCGCGACAACCATCGGATCATACGCGGGTCGTTGCGCTGTAGATCGTCATAGGCGTGCAATTGACAATGCCCTTGCACCAACCGCGCGACCAAGGCATACGACAGGCTCATTTGCGCGGCCGCAAGGGTGCTGACGTCCTGACCGCCACACATGTTGTGAAGAAACCCACTGAGCGAGACCTGTACGTTTTCGACCTGATCGACCCGTACATTCAGTTGATCCAGCAGTAAACCCAGGGCGTCGATGGCCGAATGGGTGCCGCGGCAGGACGCATAGGGTTTGATCGAGCACCGGGCGAGTTTCCAGACGACACCGAGGCCTGCATCCAGGGCTTCGGGTGTGGAGGTCGCTGGGGCGAGTGTGTTGAGAAAGCCACCCCAGACCTCATCGAACAGCTGCGTTGGGCCGGTGATTCCCTGTTGGGCAAACCGTGCCGCCAGTAGCCCGCCTTCTGCGGCGCGTCCGCTGTGCAGTTTCTTGCTTTGCGAGCCGTCGTGGATGAAGGCCCACAAGCCACCGCTGAAGCTGCCGGCAATGCCTAGCGCTGCCAAGGTTTGCTGCACATCCAGGCCCAGGATTCGCGCACTGGTTGCTGCTGCGCCAAACACTCCACAGGTCGCGGTGGAATGCCAGCCGGCGCCGTTGTGGGCTGAATAGCCACCGCAGGCTTCGAGTACTCGACGGCCCACTTCATAGCCAACCACTACGGCGCAGATGAACTCATGGCCACTCACCGGGCGAGCAAGTAGCGAAACGGCTGCCATCACTGCCGGCAGCACAACGGCACCGGAATGATCGCAGCCGCCGGTGTCGTCCAGTTCCAAGGCATGGGCGGCGACGCCGTTGAGCATCGCTGCCTGTGCTGCGCCAACCTGCAAGTCAGTACCCCAAACCGACACTTCGCCGGCCTCACATGCGAATACTTTGCGCGCCTGTTCCGCGACAGCGCTGTCGGCTCCGCCCAGCGTTGCGCCGAAGGTATCGAGAATGTGTCGCTTGGCTTGCGCCACCAACGCAGGTGGTAAATCTACAAAGCGCAGATCAACGCAAAATTGCACCAGACGTTGCAGACGTTCGCTCATGAAACGTAATCCCGATAATGGCGCTCGTAAACTGACGCGGGATGATCCTCGGCGACCGGCGCTGCGGTCTCTGCCCACCATTGCGCGACCTCGGCACCCGTGGCGACCCACACGTCATCGTGCTGTTGAATGCCCTCGATCAACTCGCGCAACACGCCTATCCGTCCCGGCGTGGCGATGATCTCCGGGTGCAGGCGCAGCACGTAACAAAGGCCAAACCGGTGAAACCCGGCGAAATCCATTTGCAGGTTGCCCAAGGTGTGGCTGTAGGACGCGATCCGCGATTGCGCCGGCGGCACCGCCGGGCTCAAGTTGAAGGCGAAATAGGGCTCGTCTTCCAGTTCATAATGCAAAGGCAGTTCAATCACGCCGGGGGCGGTCGGATGAGCGAATGGCAAATCATCGCCGCGCCACGACGAAGACCAGCGAATGCCTTGGTCTTTCAAGGCCTCGACGAATCCCGGCGCACCACTGCCCGCCGGGATTCGAAAGCCGACCGGGCGTTGGCCCATCAGCCCGGCCAGGGCCTCACAGCCCTTGGCGATGTCATTGCTTTGCGCCGCCAGGTCCAGCGTGTCGTAGTCCTGATGACGATAACCCGCGCAGGCGATTTCATGACCATCGGCCTGGATCGCCTGGATGTGTCTGGGATTTTCCTCGGCCACGATACCCGGGACAAACCAACTGCTGGAGACCCTGAGTTCCTTGAACAGGCCGAGCAAACGCTCGACGCCGCGATGGGTGCCGTAGCGCCATACCGACAAGGTCTTGTCGCGCCCGGCCACTTCCGGGGCTTGCGTGAGAATGCCGTGGATGTCGTTGTAATCGACGGTCAGTACCACGGCGCAGCGATAGCCTTTCGGCCAGACAGGGGATTCAGCCATGGTGATGTTCCTTCAGCCACCATTGGGCAACGTCGCGGCACGTGGCGAACCACACGTCGTCGCGCAGGCGCATGTATTCGAAGAGTTTTTCCAGCAACAGGATGCGCCCCGGCTTACCGGTAATCTTGGGGTGGAAGAGGGTAGTCAGGCATAACCCCTCGTCCATCGCACCGTCGTATTCGCGGCACCAATTATCCAACGTCAACGCGTAGCTGGCCGTGCGGTCCAGCCCCGAAGGGAAGTTCGGCGCACGGGTGTAGGCGAGGGAGGCGTAGTCGTCCATTTCCCAGCGACCAGGAATTTCCACCAGCGGCGTATCGAACCCCGGCACATTCACCAGGTACGGCCGGTCGTCGCCGCGCATGCTGCTGGAATAGGTCACACCCGCCTCTACCAGCATTGCCGGGGTTTCGGCACGCCAGTCACCGGACGGTGTACGAAAGCCTTCGGCGCGAATGTTCAGGTGTTTCCAGAACACCTTGCGGGAGGTGTTCATCACGTCCTTTTGCTGCTCCAGCGTCAGGGCGTAAAAAGATTCGTGCTTGTAGCCGTGATAAGCCACTTCGTGTCCGCGCTCGACGATCGCCTGGCACTGTCTCGGCCAGTTTTCTACGACCCAGGCCGGGACGAAGAACGTCGTTGGGATCCGGAATTCGTCCAGCAAATCCAAGAGCCGTGGCAGTGCCCGGTAGGGGCCATAGCCACCGAAACCGAAGTACTCGGGCTTGCGCCAGATCGAGCCGTTGAGCATGGCGTCACCGGTCGGGCCATCGAGGTCGAAGGCCAGGGCCAGGCAGGCGTTGTGCTTGCCGGGCCAGGTGGGTTGGGGCGAGGAGGACATCTGTAGTGCTCCATTGTTTATCTGTAAACACCAGCCCCTTGTGTGCAGGCTTGCTCGCGAAGGCGTCAAGTCAGGCAACATTGACGTTGAATGACACACCGCCTTCGCGAGCAAGCCCGCTCCCACATTTGATTAGGGGAGGCTGCGCGGTTACTTCCCGGCGTTGATGGTCACGGTCTTGATTGCCCCCAATTCCAGGTCCCACTTCTTCAGGATCGCGTGGTAGGTGCCATCGTCGATCATGCTCTGCAGCGCGACCTTCACCGCTTCGCTGAGCTCGGGTTTTTTCTTGCTCACGCCCATCCCGGTGTACTGCTCGGAGATCGGCAGACCCACGGTCTTGTACATGTCTTTTTCCTGGGTCTTGAGGTAGGGCAGGGTTTCGCTGCCCTGCATCGCCGCATCGATGCGGCTCTGGCGCAGTTGCGCTCGGGCATCGGCTGAACCCTCGGTGCCAACCACATTGATTCCAGGCTTGCCGGCGGCTTCGCAGTTAGCCTTGCTCCACTCGGCAATTTCCGTCGGAAAGGTGGTGCGGCGACTGGTGCCGACTTTCTTGCCGCACAGGTCGACGATCTCGTTGGTGTCCTTGTTTTTCTGCAGGGTGTAGAACTGTGGGCCGCTGGTGAAGTAGTCGACGAAGGTCACACTGGCCTGCCGTTCGGCGGTGTCGGTCATGCCCGACAGCACCATGTCCACACGATCGGTGGTCAGGGCGTTGATCATCTGTTCGAAGCCGGTTTCCTGCCATTTGATCTTCACGCCCAGACGTTCCGCCAGGGCATTGCCCAGGTCGTAATCAAAGCCGGTGAGGGTGTTGGTGGCTGGGTCCTTGAAATCCATCGGTGGGTAGTTCGGCATGATCGCTACGACGATCTCGCCCTTGGCCTTGATGCTGGCCGGCAATTCGGCCGCGAAGGTGAAACCGGATGCCATAACGCTTGCGAGCAATGCTGGAATAACGAAGTTCTTCATGGTCGTTCTCTTTTGAGTGTTGTGAGGCAGCTCTTGATTTACGAGCCAGGCGCCTAGGTTCGAACGGCAGAAATGAAGCTTTGGGTGCGCGGGTTTTGCGGACTTATTAGTATTTCTTCGGGGCTTCCAGCCTCCACGATCTGCCCGCCGTCCATGAACACCATGCGGTTGGAAACCTCGCGAGCGAAGCCCAGTTCATGGGTGACGACGATCATGGTCATGCCGGTCTGCGCCAGATCGCGCATCACCGACAGCACCTCACCGACCAGTTCCGGGTCGAGTGCCGAAGTGGGTTCATCGAACAGCATCAGCTTGGGGCGCATGGCCAAGGCTCGAGCAATGGCTACACGCTGCTGCTGGCCACCCGAAAGCTCGATCGGGTAACTGTTGCGCTTGTCGGCCAGGCCGACGCGGGCGAGCAGTTCCAAGGCTTCGTCGTTTGCCTCTTTGGGTGAACGCTTGAGCACCTGGCACGGCCCTTCGATGATGTTCTGCAGCACGGTCATGTGCGGGAACAGATTGAAACGCTGGAACACCATGCCGGTGGACAGCCGCTGGCGGGCGATCTGCGTTTCGTTGAGTTCGTGCAGCTTGTTGCCGACGATCCGGTAACCCACCAGTTCGCCGTCGACCCACAGGCCGCCCTTGTCGATTTTTTCCAGTTGGTTGACGCAGCGCAGCAAGGTGCTTTTGCCTGAGCCGGACGGGCCGATGATGCACAGCACTTCGCCTTGCTCGACTTCGATGTTGACGTCCTTGAGTGCGTGGAACTGGTCGTAGTATTTGTTCAGGCTCACGGCCTTGACGATGCTTCTCATGTGCGGCTCCTCAAGAACGCTTGCCGGCGCCGCGGGCGAAACGACGCTCCAGGCGGCTTTGGCCAAAGGACAGGACGGTGACAGTGGCCAGGTACCAGATACCGGCAACGATCAGCAGCTCCATCACGCGGGCATTGGCGTAATAGATGTTCTGGGCGTTGTAGAGCAGCTCCGAGTACTGGATGACGCTCGCCAGCGAGGTCATCTTCACCATGCTGATGAACTCGTTGCCCACCGGTGGAATAATGATGCGCATGGCCTGGGGCAGGATGATCCGGCGCAGCGCTTGCAGGCGCGGCATGCCGATCGACTTGGCGGCTTCATACTGACCGGTGTCGACCGAGAGCAGGCCGGCACGCACCACCTCGGCGGTGTAGGCGCCCTGGTTGATGCTCAAGCCAAACAACGCCGCCACGAACGGCGTCATCAGGCTCACGGTGTCGATCTCGAACAGACCGGGGATTCCGATGGTGGGGAAGATCAGTGCGAGGTTGAACCACAACAGCAGTTGCAGGATCAACGGCGTACCGCGAAACAGCCAGGTGTAGGTCAACGCCACATAACGCAGGATCGGGTTGGCCGACATGCGCATGATCGCAGTGATCACGCCGAACACGATACCCAGCGCCATCGCCAGCACCGCCATGACGATGGTGTTGAGCAGGCCCCACATGATCGCCTGGGAGGTCAGGAATTGGCCGATGTACGACCATTCGATCTTGCCGTCGGCGAAGGCGCGCACCAGGCCGATAATGGCGATAACGATCACCGTGGCGAAGAAAATTCGCCCGTAGTAACGCCGGGGCACATGATCGTATTGGGTAATGTCGAACTGGTTTTCCGCCAGCTTGCGCTCCGCCTGGAGTCGTTCTGCCTGTGTCTGGCTCATGGTAGTTCTCCGTACTCGGTTTCGGCGCTATCGCTGTGGGAGCGAGCTTGCTCGCGATAGCGGTGGGTCAGTCCACATTGATGTTGAAGGTGAAACCGTAATCGCGAGCGAGCTCGCTCCCACAGGTCCGGTGTTCAACCTCAGAGGCGGAAGCCGTGATAGTCCTCGGTCCATTGTCGCTGGACGGCGAGGGCGGTTTTCAGGCGGCCGATCTGTTCGCGTACCTGGTGTGGCGCGGTCCCGCCCCAGCCGCTGCGGGCAGCGATGGCGGCTTCCAGGGTCAGGCTCTCGCGTACTTGCGGTGTGAGGCGCGGATCGATTTCGGCCAGCAGAGCCGGGGACGCTTCCCACAATTCAATGTCGTGTTTCTCGCAAGCCTGGACCAGCGCGCCGGTGATCTCATGAGCTTCCTTGAACGGCACGCCGCGCACCGCGAGCCAGTCGGCGACTTCGGTGGCGAGGGTGAAGCCCAGCGGTGCCTGGCGACGCAGTTCTTCGACATTGACCTTCATGGTCGCGACCATTCCGGCCATGGCCGGGAGCACCAGCAACAGGGTGTCGACACTGTCGAGCACGCCGTTCTTGTCTTCACTCAAGTCGCGGTTGTAGGACAACGGCAGGGATTTGAGGGTGGACAGCAGTCCGGTCAGGTTGCCGATCAGCCGACCCGCCTTGCCCCGCGCCAGTTCGGCGATGTCCGGGTTTTTCTTCTGCGGCATGATCGAACTGCCAGTGGCATAGGCATCGTCCAGCGCGACCCAGCGGAATTGCCGCGACGACCACAGGCAAAACTCTTCAGCGAGGCGCGAGATGTTGATGCCGAGCATGCTGGCGATGAACAGGAACTCGGCGACATGATCCCGACTGGCCACGGCATCGATGGAGTTTTCGCAAACACCGCTGTAGCCCATTTCTTTTGCCGATTGCTGAGGCAAACGGGCTATCGCCGAGCCGGCCATAGCCGCCGCACCGAGTGGCGACAGCGAAGTGCGCACGTCCCAGTCCACCAGGCGCTGCACGTCGCGCAGCATCGACTGGGCGTGGGCCAGCAGGTGATGAGCAAACACGATCGGTTGTGCCTGTTGCAGGTGGGTAAAACCGGGACAAATACTCTCGATGTTTTGCTCGGCCTGGTCCACCAGTGCGTTCTGCAAGCCCAGCACTTCAGCCGCCACGGTGCGTACATGGTCACGCAGAAACAGTCGCAGGTCGTTGGCGGTCTGGTCGTTTCGTGAACGACCTGCACGCAGCTTGCCACCCAGGGCGCCGAGGCGCTCTGTCAGCAGGCGCTCGATGAAGGTATGGACGTCTTCGTCATCCAGGGTCGGGGCGATGTCGCCGGCGCGGTAGTCCGCACCGATACGCTCCAGGGCGTCAAGCATGGTCTGGGTTTCTTGCTCGCTCAGCAGGCCGGCACGCTGCAATTCCCGGGCATGGGCCTTGGAACCGGCGAGGTCGTACGGAGTGAGTCGGAAGTAGCGCTCTGGGCACCGGGACAGGGCCGCCAAGGCTTCGGATGGACCGCTGGTAAAGCGAGCCCCCCAGAGACGGTCGGTGGGTTGGGACATTGTTGTTTTTCCTCGTCGGTAAGGCGAACTGAAAGGGGTATGCCGGGCCGAAACGTCGCAAAAAATAAGTGAGCGAAATCAGGTCAGGGCAGTATTCAAGAGGGCAGTTGCAACGGGGCGAGAGCTGATCGAAGTGTCAGCTTTTACTGTTTCTAGATCAGCGGATTGGCGCTGATGCTCGGGATTTATTGGCGGTTGCCAAGCCTGGTTTTCTGTGTTCATTATTATTAGGCCAGCCATAGTTTTTGTTGTTGGACACAGCGTGTTGAATAGGGCGCCAGAGGTAAATAACCATTATGGAAACCCCACTTTCCAATTCCGGAAACCCGCCACCGAAAGCGCCGCAACGGGCACCGTTAGCCCTCAGTGGGCTGGACTTCAAACTGCTCAAGGTATTTAAGGCCGTCGTCGAAGCGGGAGGTTTCAGTGCTGCGCAAAATGAGCTGAATGTAGGGCTGGCAGCCATTAGCAAACAGATTTCCGACTTGGAAATCCGTATCGGCATGCGCCTTTGCACGCGTGGTCGGGAGGGATTTCATCTGACGGAAGAAGGGCGTCTGGTCTATCAGGCGTCGATAGATTTATTTGCCTCGGTCGACAACTTTCGCGATCGTCTTAGTTCGGCGCAAAATGAACTTGTCGGCGACCTTGGTGTGGGCGTTATTGATAACACGATCACCGATTCAAACTCCCCGTTAGTTGCCGCACTTAGGCATATAAATGAGCAGTCTCCCAAGGTCAGGTTCCAACTTCAGGCGACGCAACTTGATGAGGTCGAAAGAGGTGTCGTCGAGGGGCGGCTGGTAGCGGGAATTGTGCCGATTTATCAAAAGCGCGAAGAGTTCGATTACTACGCGTTATACGAAGAACGCTCAGAGGTTTATTGCGCGCTTGGCCACCCCTTGTTCTCCATGGCGGATGCGGACATGGGTGAGCACGTACTCAAGGATCATGAGTGCATCAACCATCGCTACGCGATTCACCGCGACAAACTGAAGTTTGCCCACTACGACAGCTTTTCCGCCTCGGCAACCCAGGTGGAAGCCGTTGCATTGCTGATCAAGACGGGGCGTTTCCTGGGATTCCTGCCCCAGCATTACGCCGCGTCGATGGTGGCGCGAGGAGAGTTTCGCGCGGTGCGTCCGGATCTGTTCAACATCGTCACACCGTTCAGCCTGATACTGCGCCATAACACTGTGCGCAGCCCCTTGGTCAAGGCATTTGCCCAAGCATTGGGCGTGGACTTGAAGGCTTCGGCTTGATTGTTTGCCCTCCAGATTTGACCCGGGATGGTGGCGACGCCTCGCGCATTGGTGATGAACTAGAGGAGGCTTCGAGAAGCTTAGGCGTGCTGAATCCACTGTTGGGTTTTCTTATCGCCGAGCTGCTCCATAAAAATCGGCTTTGCGTTTCTCACGTTTGTAATCGGGAGGATTCAAACGTGAAAGTAGCTGCTACCTGTACTTGGTCGTATTCAGCTTCGATAATGTCCAATCGAGCCAAAATTTATGGGAACCGTTAGGCGTTGCCTAGGCTGATCGGCTCTGTGGAAAGAGCTCACGACGGGCATCAGCTAGAGCTCCAAACAGAAACTCACAGGAGCGAAAATAATGACCACTCAAACCTTCGAGCTGCTTGAAGTCGAAAACGGCAAGCCCATCAAAATGTGGACCCGAGGCGTCCCGATTGAACCAGAGGCCAGGCAACAACTGATGAACACGGCGCAGATGCCGTTCGTGTTCAAACACATGGCTGTCATGCCCGACGTTCATCTGGGGAAAGGCTCGACTATCGGGAGTGTGATTCCTACCAAGGGCGCGGTGATTCCGGCTGCCGTCGGGGTCGACCTCGGTTGCGGGATGTCGGCTGTGCGCACCTCGCTGCGCGCCGGCGATCTTCCCGACAGTCTGTTTGGCCTGCGTAGCGCAATCGAGAAGGCTGTACCGCACGGCCGCACCTCGGGGCGTAGTGGCCGGGATAAAGGGGCTTGGGAGACCGCCCCGGCGCTTGTCGATCAGGCATGGTCGGCCCTTGAGGGGCGTTTCAAGCTCATCACCGACAAACACCCCAGCCTGGAAAAATCCAACAACCGCAAACACCTCGGAACGCTGGGTACAGGGAACCACTTCGTAGAGGTGTGCCTGGACGAGACCGACCACGTGTGGGTCATGCTGCACACTGGCTCCCGTGGCGTAGGGAACATGATCGGTACCTACTTCATCGAGAAGGCCCGCGAGGAAATGCGCAAACACATGGTAAACCTGCCTGACCGGGACCTGGCCTACCTTCGAGAAGGCACCTCCAGCTTCGATGATTACGTCGAGGCCGTTGAGTGGGCCCAGGACTTCGCCAAACAGAACCGCGCGGTGATGATGGTGGCGGTGTTGGACGCCGTCCGGTCGATTATCACCAAGCCTTTTGAGTCACGGCTGATCGCTGTCGACTGCCACCATAACTACGTGGAGCGGGGCACTTATTTTGGGGAGGACATTCTTCTCACCCGTAAAGGTGCAGTCTCCGCACAGAAAGGGCAGATGGGGATCATTCCTGGATCAATGGGCGCAAAGAGTTTCATCGTGCGCGGCCTGGGGAACGAGGAGGCGTTCTGCAGTTGTTCCCACGGTGCGGGCCGGGTGATGAGCCGCACCAAGGCGAAGGCGGTGTTTACGGTCGAGGACCAGGTGCGGGCGACCGCTCATGTGGAGTGCCGTAAGGATGCGGCTGTTATCGACGAGATACCGATGGCTTACAAGGACATCGATGCGGTGATGGCTGCACAACGCGACCTGGTTGAAGTGGTGCATACGCTGCGCCAAGTCGTATGTGTGAAGGGGTGACGCGATGGACCAGGACTTGATTCTGATCGACGGCACCCAGTGAGGAGGGCAGGTGCTTCGTACAGCCCTCAGCCTCTCGATGATCACCGGGCGGGCGTTCTCCATCCCCGGGCACACCGTTTAAACTCAACCGATCCGAACCCACGAAGGACCGTCCCCCTGTGAACGTCAACGACGCCAGTTTCGAAGAGTTGCTCAACGCTTTGCATGATGGCGTCTACATTACCGATGGCGACGGCAGGACGCTGAAGGTCAACCAAGCCTATGAGCGCCTGAGCGGGCTCCGTGGTGCCGATCTCATCGGCCGACCAATGCAGGAACTGGTGAAGGAGGGCGTTATCTCGCAATCGGCCACGCTACGTGTATTGCAGGGAGGTCGACCGGTGTCGGTGATGCAGAGCCTGAGTCAGGGCAAGAAATTGCTCGTCAGCGCCACTCCGATCCTCGACGCTGAAAATCGGGTTTCCTATGTGGTCAGTACCGTGCGTGACATGACTGAACTGCTGCGCATGAAACACGAGCGCGATGAGTTGCAGCAACTCAAGCAACTGCGCAACAGCACCGCCAGACTTCATGCCGGCCAACGCGACAACCTCCTGAATTCTCCGCTCATGGCCGATCAGGAGGTTTCCGGACGCGTCTTTTCGTTGGCCCGGCAGGTGGCCAACAGCTCGGTGAAGGTTTTGCTTCAGGGCGAAACCGGCGTCGGAAAGACTCTTGTAGCGCAATTCATTCACAACGCCAGTGCCCGTGCCGGCGAGCCATTTCTCGCCCTCAACTGCGGTGCGCTGCCCGAGAATCTGATCGAAGCCGAGCTGTTTGGCTATGCGCCTGGAGCGTTCACCGGCGCGGGCTCCAAAGGCAAGCGAGGCCTGCTGGAGCTGGCGCATCACGGAACCTTGTTTCTCGATGAAATTGGTGATTTACCGCTGCCGGTGCAGGTCAAGTTACTCAAGGTCATCGAAGAAAACCGCTTCATTCCCGTCGGTGGCCTGGAGCTTAAGGAGGTCGATGTACGCATCATTAGCGCTAGCCACCATAACCTCAAGCAGTTGGTGGCAGAGGGTCGTTTTCGGGCCGACCTGTATTACCGGCTCAATGTGGTGCCAATCCACATTCCGGCACTGCGCGCGCGTCGGGAGGAGATTCCGCCCCTTCTGCATTACTACCTCGATAGATTCAATGTCCGATATGAACGTCAGGTTCAATGGAGTCTCGAAGCCCTCGATCTGATGTGCGAGTACGCCTGGCCCGGCAATATCCGCGAGTTGATCAACATCGTCGAACGGCTGGTGGTGACCAATCAGACCGGGACTATCGAGGCACTCGACATGCCCGAGGAGATCCTCGACCTCACTCCGCGCAATACCGATGACACTGGCTTACCGCTGCGCAAGGTATTGGAAAATGCCGAGCGCAATGCGATTCGTGCCGCGATGCGTGTGCACAAGACCACGCGCCTTGCAGCCAAGGCGTTGGGCGTGAGTCAGGCGACCGTGGTGCAGAAAATGAAGCGCTGGGAACATTCTGATTAGAATTCTAATCAGCCTCGATTGAATCGATCAGAAACCTAATCGGGACTGACCGGTAAAACCCCTCCTATTATCCTGTAAATCGTGCAGAAGCCTCACGCCACGGGCCTTTGCGGGCATTGGCACGTCTTTCGCTAACTCGTATGGCACGTCTTCCAATAAAACAACATCAACTGGACGAGCCTGATGAATATCTCTGCTTTTAAAATCGCGAACAAATTGATCACTGGACAGGGCGCTATCGAGCAGCTTTCGGCTGAACTGACTCGCCTCGATGTCCAGAACCCGCTGATCGTCACCGACGCCATTCTGCTGAAATCCGGCACCGTTGACCTGGCGCTGGCGCAACTGGGCGGCCGCCACTACGGCGTCTTCGATGAGGTTAAACCGGAGCCGGAAATCGCCATCGTAGAGGACTGCACCCGCGCCTATCGCAAGGGTAACCATGACGGCTTGATAGCCGTGGGGGGCGGCAGTGCCATCGATATCGCCAAGGGGGTCGCGGCGTATGCCGAGCATGACGGTCCGCTGAGCGAACTGTTCGGTGTCGATCTGGTAAAGCGTAAAGGCCCTGCGTTGATTGCGATTCCAACGACCGCTGGCACGGGTTCGGAAGTTACCAACGTAGCGATTTTTTCCGACAAGCAAGCGCAATTGAAAAAAGGCATTGTCAGCGACTACCTGCTACCCGATCTGGCGTTGGTCTGTCCGACCATGACATTGACCTGCCCGCGCAGTGTAACGGCGGCAAGCGGTGTCGATGCGCTGGTGCATGCGGTCGAGTCCTATCTGTCGCTCAACGCTTCGCTCATCACTGACGCTATCGCGTTAGGCGCTATCAAGTTGATCGCCAGGGCACTGCCGAAGGCTTACGCCAACCCATCCAACCTGCAAGCTCGGGAAGATATGGCCACCGGCAGCCTGATGGCCGGCATGGCATTTGGTAACGCCGGAGTAGGGGCCGTGCACGCGTTGGCATATCCACTGGGCGGACGTTTCAACATAGCCCACGGCGTCAGCAACGCCTTGCTGTTGCCGTACGTGATGGAGTGGAACAAGACGGCTTGCGTCGAACGCTTTCGTGATATCGCCGAAGCCATGGGCGTGCGCGTCGCGCACCTGAGCGACAAGGATGCGGCTGACCAGGCCGTTAAAGCCATGACGGATCTCTGTGCCGCCGTGGATATCCCGACCGGCCTGCGCAGTTTCAACGTGCCTGAAGATTCGATTCCGGCGATGGCCGAGGAGGCCAGCCAGATCGACCGCTTGATGCGCAACAACCCGCGCAAGCTGTCCGCCGCTGATATCGAGAAGATCTATCGCGCAGCCTATTGAACTCCGTCACTCACGACTCCGGGTAGTACCGGAGCGTGCGCCCGTACAAAACCAATAAAACAGGTGAACTCAATGTCCAACACTCCTGCGCAACGGAGCGAAAGCCCGTACATCCCGCTGGGCCCCTTCAAGGTCCGGCTGCCGTTTATTCACTACAAGATCGAGCTTCCGGACTACCTCCAGGGCTTGCTGATGTGTGCCGTGGACCTGGCGGCCATTCCGCTGATGACCGAACTGCTCGGCATGCCATTCGAGGTCGCACTTGCCGTCGTGATGCTCAACGGCTTGCTGTACCTGGCGCACCATTTACTCGGTGACCCCACCGTACCTGGCTGGATCACTCCGGCAGTACCGCTGTTGATGGCCTACTGCGCTCAATTCCCAATGGGCCCGGAGCGTGTCCACGCCTTGATTGCCTTCCAGTTGATGCTCGGGATTTTTTCAATCGCCCTGGGGGCGACCGGGATGGCAAAGAAGGTGGTGGAATATGTGCCCGCGGCGATCAAGTCCGGGATTATCGTCGGTGCGGGCTTGAGTGCGGTGATCGCGGTGTTCCAGGTGGGCGGTAAATTCAACGTGCTGCCCTGGACCATTTCCATTGCGGTCGGCATCGCCTTCTACCTGATCTTTTCCCAGCACTTTAATGAGCTCAAGCAGCGCAACCGCTTCTGGTGGAACTTCGCCAAGCTCGGCATCTTGCCGATCGTTCTGTTGGCCGTGGTGATTGCGCCGCTGTTCGGTGAGGCGCCATGGCCAACCATTCAGTGGGGCATCAGCAAACCGGATTTCGCCGGGCTGTGGAGCAACTACACCGTGTTCGGTCTGGGCATGCCGCCACTGTCGATGTTCATCTCCGCGCTGCCGACCATGCTGGCGGTGTACATCATTGTCTTCGGCGACGTGCTCAGTGCGAAATCGCTCCTCGATGAGGCAGAAACTGTCCGCACTGATGAAGTCGTCGACTACAACGCCGATCGCTCTCACCTGATCTTCGGGGCGCGTAATGCGTTCATGAGTGTCTTTGGCCCGGATGTCGCCATGTGCGGCCCGAAATGGGCGGCGATGCTAGTGGTGGTGATCGAACGTTTCAAAGGTGGGCCGAAGGCGATGAAGTCGATCATCGGCGGTGTCGGGTCGTTCCGTTGGGGGACCAACAGCGGCCTGCTGTTGTTGCCGGTCGTGACCCTGGTGCAGCCGATTCTCGGTGTTGCGCTGTCGCTGACCTTGTTGATCCAGGGTTATGTAAGCGTGCGCCTGGGCATCCTTGAAGCGCGCAGCCAGCGCGACTTGGGTATCGCGGGGGTGATTGGCGCGGTACTGGCCATCAAAGGCGCGAGCTGGGCCTTCGGGATTGGCGTTGTGTTGTGCTTGCTGATCTACGGTAAGAATTTCTTCAAGGGCGAGGTGGATGGGACGTTTGCCAAGGATTTGAAGGTTGCGCCCGCCAAGCCGGCCAAAGGGGCTGGGTCGACCACGTCTGCCAAGCCATTGGCAGAGGAAGCTGTGGCTGACTCGTAAGGCTGAGTCAGTCAGGGAGGAGGGGGGCTGCTTATTCAATGCTAGGGGATGAACATGGCCATCCACAGTGATGGCCTTTTGCTTTTAAACGGATCCCGCTAGAATTCGTGCCCCTCTCTGTGAGCGGTATTAGTAAAAATTACGCAAGGAAGTCGATATGCAATTTGTAAAAACCGTGGGCCTCGCCTTGGTCTTGAGCCTCAGTGGATGCGCCAGTTTCACCAAAGATGAAGTAGCCCCCGTGGATCTGCCTTCGATGGCCAGCTACTCGAACAAGCCGAACGTCTATGTCGACTTCGATTTCTATCAGGGCGAACCCGGCAATGCCAAAGCCACCGAAGTGCCTCAGGCTCGAGACATGCTCAAGCCCGACTTGAAGCGTACCTTCGATGAGTCAGGGCTTTTTGGGCGCGTAGTCTTCGACGAGTTCCAGAAGCAACCAGGCGACTACAGTCTGCGGTTGAAGGTCTACAACCATGCGCCAGGCGGCGGGCAAATGGTCCTGGCATTCATCAGCGGCTTCACGTTCACGATCATTCCTGCGCTGGCAACCGACCAGTACACCGTGAGCCTGGAGACCCTGGACGAGCAGGGTCAGCCGGTGGGCAAGACCAGCAACCATGATGCGGTCAACACGTGGCTGGGTATCTGGTTCCTGCCCCTGGCTGGTAATACGCCCAAGGCCGCCATCACCGACACCTTCAACCGGCAGGTCAATGCGCTGTTGAAAAACTGGGTCGACAACAACCGCATGAAATACTCCGCCGTCGACACCCGCATTCCACGGGGTTGACAGCCGACAGAAAAAGAGCCGCAACCGCGGCTCTTTTTTGATCACTTCAACGCTTGAGTGAACTGCGGATCGCTGTACAAGCTCTTGAGCAAGTCTTGCACCATAGGGTTGTAGTTGTTCGCCGCAGCCGGAATAGCGATCGGGCCGAAGAAACTGCTGTCCCAATCACGCTGCACGTCTTTGGTGGTTTCGTACAAAACCTGGTCACCTTTACGCAATGTGAAGCGCGCAGTCAGCTCGCCATGGCCGTTGCTCATGCCAGCGGTGAGCTGGCTCTTTACCAATTGGATCTGCAGTTGCCGGTCAGCACGAGGGTCCAGCAACCCAGCCTGACGGAGCTCATCGTTGATCGCTGCCTGGATGTGCAGTGGAACGCTGCCCACGGGCGAAGAAATCGGGTTCAGGCGAACCATCAAAGAGCCTTGGCCAGAATCAGCATTCACCTGTGTTTCACGCAGGTGTTGCATGGGCTCATTTTTTTTGAGCTGCTGAACATTCTGGAAATTGGGTTCATAGCGGGTCATGGTCACACCGCAACCTTGAAGCAGCAGCGCGCAGAACGGTAGCGCCAGGTAGAGCTTCTTCACAGCAAATCCTTATGTGCTTTTTGAGAAGGGGGTGATTATCGATGGATAGCCTTAAGCCATCAATGGGGGGGGGCTGAGGTTTGCGGCGATACGTAAACATATCGTTTAACATAATATACATTATGTGTACTGTCATAGTGAGTTACCGGAGCCTCGGGTGGACAGATTTGAAGTCTGACCACTCGCCGCTAACACTGCACAACAGCTCTCCAAGCATTGCTTGGCGTTGCTTCCCTTGCATGCGTGAAAGCCGGCCTTTAGCAACGCAGTTGCTTTCACTCTGGAAAATTGACTGGAATGCGATCGGCGCCGTGGCTACAGCTCTCCAAGCATTGTTTGGCGTTGCTTCCCTTGCATGCGTGAAAGCCGGCCTTTAGCAACGCAGTTGCTTTCACTCTGGAAAATTGACTGGAATGCGATCGGCGCCGTGGCTACTGCCGCAGCTGCACTGATCGCATTCAGAAAATCAACGTGCCAGCCCTATCAGGTTTTATTTGCACTGAGGGCTTCAAATTGGCGTTGGATTTCAGACCATGAATACTCTTCTGATAGGACTGCTAACAACGGAACTGAAAGCTGTTTCACTTCAGGCCATAAAGCTTGGCCATTATCGAGCTGGTCAAGTAGTGTTTTTTCAACTACCCAAGCCCCGATTTTAGTTTTCTTCTGCAACAGGATTTCGAAAACACCTTTGGTATTTTGATGACCGCCCCCGCTGCCTTGAAGTGCAAGACGTCCCCGAGTAAAGACGAACCACTCTCCCGTATTTCCGGATTCGAGTACATAACTTGGAAGGTTGTAGGCAGAGCTTGGACTGTCTTCGACCAACAGATAGACGATTGGGTTGTCTACGTAAGCCAAGAGCTTTTCAAGATCATAGACGGCGTCAAACGTTTTGAATCTACGCGGTTTGACCAGAGGGGCCTCAACGATCTCCTTGCGCTCAGTTGTCTGCCCCGACGCGCCAGGCTGCGGTTCATTTTTCTGCTTGCCGAAAATAAGAGCGTCAACTCGATTACCGAGGACATTCTTAAAGATGTCCCAGAGCAATGATGAAAATGGATCCATGTAAGTTCTCCTCCAATGAAATAGATCTGTTCGGTAGTCCAGCCAAGGGCAAAAATTATGCGAAAAAAGGCAGACGGTCCAGCAGCAGTAGCGAATTATTTACTTGCTAACACCGAGAGTGCGGCTAGCGCTGCAGACACAGCAGAGAGAATCGCCGCTTGCGAGTTTAATTTCAAAGACATGCTCAGGGCTGTCTTGAAAGCCTCGGAGTTTGTATTAGTAGCTAGATTCAGGGCCTCCTGCGCATTCGCAGAAAGATGCCAAACCAACGCCGCGATGACTGCGACTACTGCGCTCACAAGAGCAAGGGGTTTACTACCGGCCTCGAACCAATCTTTCATCTGAATATCCTATTCTAAATTATGAGCGAGCCAACGCAGAGGTGGCGTTCATGACGGGTAGCACATCGCCACCCAGTATGAGCGATACCCTTCTCAATAGCAAAGTCAAGCCGATGCCAGTTGTGCTCACACTCAACAAACTGATGGTCGCGAGCAAGCCGCTGACAACATTCGTCAACGGCCACCCTTTGGAGGTACCTTCTCGATGACGTCTAACGATTTGAAAGGAGCCTTGACGGTGAGTGTTGATATCGATTGCGTAGTCGTGGGTGCGGGTGTCGTCGGGCTTGCCATCGCGCGGGAAATGGCCCTGGCAGGTCACGAAGTCCTGGTGATTGAAGCTGGGGCGGCAATTGGTATCGGCATAAGCTCGCGCAATTCGGAGGTCATCCATGCGGGGATCTATTACCCTCCCGGGAGTTTGAAAGCCCGGCTGTGCGTCGAGGGCCGGCAGGCACTTTACGAGTATTGCGATAGCCACGGTGTCAGTACGCGCAGAATTGGAAAGCTGATCGTCGCCAACACTGACGCGCAGGTAGATCAGCTTCAATTCTTGCTCAAGCGAGGGCATGACAACGGTGTGGATGATCTGCGTCTGCTTGATCGTAATCAGGCCATGGCGCTGGAGCCTGCGCTGGAATGCATCGCTGCGTTGTATTCACCTTCGACCGGTATCGTCGACTCCCATGCGCTGATGTTGGCGTTGCAAGGGGACGCCGAGGCGGCCGGCGCCAGCATCGCGTTCCATGCCCCGCTGCTCGGTGCAGAGGTGACAGCGGACGGTTTTTTCCTTCAGGTGGGTGGGAACGCGCCCATGAAGCTTTCCTGCCGCCGGCTAATCAATGCGGCGGGCCTTCAGGCTCCGGTATTAGCACGGCGCATAGACGGATTGTCGTCTGACGCGGTGCCGCGTGACTATTTGTGCAAGGGCAGTTACTTCAATGTCTCCAGGCGAGTGCCCTTCACCCATCTCATTTACCCGGCGCCGGAAGCCGACGGTCTCGGGGTGCATATGACCCTCGATCTGGGCGGACAAGCACGCTTTGGTCCAGATACCGAATGGGTCGAAACCGAGGACTACCAAGTCAATCCGGCTCGCTCAGACAGTTTCTATGCGGCCATTCGCAGCTACTGGCCCGACTTGCCGGACGGTAGCCTGCAACCAGGCTACAGCGGGATTCGCCCGAAGATCTCGGCGCCTGGCGAGCCTGCCCGGGATTTTATGATCAGCAGCCAGCGCGAGCATGACGTCCCGGGGCTGATCAATTTGTTCGGCATAGAATCTCCGGGCCTGACGTCCTGCCTGAGCATTGCCCAGCACGTCCGTGAGCTGATTGAACGGCGTCACATTTAACCAGGCTTGCTCCACTCCCCGACCTCTTGACAAGCAAACTTCGCCGAGACTTTCGCACTCCACCGCGCCGCCGAGGTGTAGTTTCGCCTGAAGGTCCCCTCTATGAGTAAACCTTCATGCTAGCGCCTTTGCATCGCCCATTGTAGGCCAACTGTTCGCCAGCCCCGGAGTCAAGTGCTGGGCGGTTTATCCTTCAGGCTTTCGGGACTGCCAGCACAGAGACCATCCATGACCAGGTCCATCAATCTGGCGAGACGCGAGCGCCAATCGCTCTGGGAATCGATTTGCCAAATTCCGGCAGTGGCTAGGAAAAAGTCATCGTGGGTAACCCCGCTACGAATCGTTCCGGCCTTTTCATTGGCCCTTAAAAGCGACTCGGCCGCGGCCTGGACGGGGGCGTATCCCGACTTCCCTGGGAACTCGTAAGTGGACGCGGCTTGTCGTATCGCGGTCGCAAGCCCCGCCTTGGTCATTGCATATTCTGCGAGACAGTCCATCCATTCCCGGAGGGCTTGCTTCGGGGGTCTTGTCGCGAGCAGCTCTTGCGCCAACGAGGCCACTTGCTGCATTTCGAATTGATAAACCTCAAATACCAGCTCCTCCCGATTGGCGAAATGGCGATAGAACGTGCCCTGCCCCACGCCGGCTTTCTTCGCAAGCGCGCTCAGCGGGACCGCAGGATCGAGTGTCAGCTCTGCCACAGCGACCTTCAGAATTCGTTCTCGGTTTTTCTTGGCGTCAGAACGCATCGCCAATTCGTCATTCCTGGGCAAAGTTTTTCCTTCGTTGCATTGCAAAGCGGACAAGTGTCCGGTAGATTTTTTAGCAAGTGGACAGCTGTCCGCTTGCATACCCTTACCGGAGTTTACTATGAACAGCACGGGCAACACGATCCTGGTCACCGGCAGCACCTCAGGCATAGGCCTTGGCTTGGCGCTCAAGCTGCACAAGGCGGGTAACACCGTCATCATCGCGGGACGTCGCAAGGCACTGCTCGACAAGATCGTGTCAGAACATCCAGGTATTGAATCGGTATTACTGGACGTCTCTGATCCGCAATCCATCCAGCGCACTTGCGAAACGCTGGCGATCAGTCACCCGAATCTGAACGTTCTCATCAACAACGCCGGCATCATGCACTGGGAGGATCTAACCGCTGCGCAAGACCTGAGCATCGCCGAAAATATCGTGACAACGAACCTGCTCGGCACGATTCGCATGGTGTACGCATTCATCCCCCAACTGATCAAGCAGCCCAGTGCGACAATCATCAACGTCAGTTCAGCTTTGGCATTCGTCCCGCTACCTGCGACACCGACCTACAGCGCAACCAAGGCGGCCGTTCATTCGTTCACTCAAAGTCTTCGCGTGCAACTGGAAGCCTCGCCCGTCGAGGTGATCGAGCTTGCACCGCCAGGTGTGCGCACCACGCTGCTTGGGCAGGAAAATGACGAACACGCCATGCCTTTGGATGAGTTCTTGAATGAAATCTTCGAGCTGTTCGAGATCTCTCCAACCCCACAAGAGCTTATCGTCGAGCGCGCAAAACCCTTGCGGTTTGCTGAGGCGAGCGGCTCGCATGATGAGATATTGAACATGCTTGCGGGCTACAAACCACCGACAGAGTGATATTGACCATGCCATCGCTGCAGTCCTGAAAGGGCCTGCAGCGAGGCCCCTATAGCTTGCGCAATTCGCCACCCTCCTGCTTCAGACGCTCCAGATACGCAGTGGCATCCAGCAATTGATAAGGAAAATACAGCCCTGGTGGAGTCGGTGGCTGGCCGTCCAACCCGATCAGTCGTTCAACGATCATCGCGACGCTGAGGCCGGTCAAGGGGGCCGCGCCTGCCGGATGGATGAGCGCATGACGTGTCTGCAGCGGCTCGCCCTGACGGTCTTCGCCAATGAGTTCGATGATGATCTCGGTGGACATCGGCCTGCCCTGGCGTCGGGTTGAGCTCACTGCGGTGGCCAGGTTGAACTGGACATTCGGCGCGCCCGTCGCAGCCGCCAGGCCAACGACATCAATGGACGAGAAGCCGGTGGCCTCGATCTTCGTACCATCCACCGCGTGGAATCCGGCCTTGGAATCCTCTCCTTCGCGCCAGACGAACACACCGTCGCGCCGTGTCAGCGCGGCGGGCAGCATTTTGTTCAAATGTTCAAAGTCGGTGGCGACGGTCGGACCGCCAGTATCCTGCTCATCGACCAGGGCGTTGATACGGATGTCCTGGACTCGGCTGAAGGCTCGGGCAATGCTCAGCGTCGACACGGTCGTCGCGCCGGCCATCCATTCGTAACCGAGGACAATGGGTGAGGCATCAGGCGTGTGCATGTACGTTGCGATTTCCGGCGCGATCTCGAAGACACCGGAGGAAATGCTGAGGTGCGGCACGCCGCGCTTTTGCGCAAAACGTAATCCGGCAAGGGCATGGTCCATGTAAAAGACCACGACGGCGCTGACCGGGTGATCGCCGAGACCGAGGTCGTCTGCGGCGGCGTCGATCACCACGCCCTCTGCCCCGCCAATGTGCTCTGCGGCCCGCTGAGCCTTGGCAAGGTCGCGGCCACCAATCAGCAGGGGTACGTCGGGATGGGCGGCTCGTAGCGCCCGGGCGGTGTGATGGCCAATAGCGCCGGAACCGCCCATTAGCAAGATAGGATCAAGTGACATGGTGTGTTCTCCTTGTCTCTGGTTTAAACCTACTTTCAGTAGGTAAGCTAGCACACCATCACGCACTTAAACCTACCATTGGTAGGTTTTTATCGGCCAGGAACGAAAACGTGCAGAAAAACACTGAGCATAGCCCTCTCGGCGCCCCTCCCCGCCGGCTTGCGAAAGCCGAACGGCGGCGACAATTGCTGGATACCGCGCTATTGATCGTGCGCGAGGAAGATGCCGATCGGTTGACCTTGGGGCATTTGGCTGCTCGCGCCGGCGTGTCCAAACCGGTTGTCTACGATCATTTCGGCACTCGCTCGGGTCTGTTGATCGAGCTTTACAAGTGGATCGATACCGAGCGGGTCACCGCTTTTCGTGACGCCATGTCCAACACTGCGCGGAGCCTGGAGGAAACGGCCCTCGTCCTGGCCAGCGCCTACATTCATTGCGCGGCCGATAACACCGACGAATTCCATGCAGTGGGCGCAGCCCTGGCAGGCAGCGAAGAAAAGGCGGCGGTGTTCCAAGAGCTTCTGGACAACTGTGTGCAGATGTTCATGACCGTGCTCGAGCCTCACACAACGTGGTCGGCTGACGAACTTGAGCGATGCTGCATTGGCCTCATCGGCGCGGGAGAAGCCCTGTCCGGCGCGTTGGTGCGGGGGCGACACGACGAGGACAAGGTCATTGGCGCATTCGCGTCCCTGATTCTCAGCGTCGTAAAGCCGACGGTGGCGTAGCTTTAGGCGCTGCGGTAACGGCCCCGGGATGCTTACATGTCCGGACGACTGTTGCTATCAGATAGGCCCGGACTGTAGCTGACGCCCTCCTCGCCCTTCGCTTACCGTCGTGGCTCATCCCACCGGAGCGATCCCCATGCCGGACACCGCCAATCTCTACCTGTTTGTCATTGCTGTCGTGCTGTTGCTGATCGTTCCTGGGCCCAACATGGCCTTCGTCACCAGCCATGCGTTGGCCCACGGCTGGCGTGCTGGCGTCGCGGCCGCCCTCGGCATCTCCTTTTCTGATCTGCTGATGACGATAATGGTCAGCGCGGGCATTGGTGCGTTGGTAATGAGCTGGGCGCCGGCGTTCGACGTGCTTCGCCTGGCCGGGGCCGGTTATTTGCTGTGGCTGGCCTGGCAGGCACTGAGAACGCCGGCCGCGACTCAGGACAGCCAACTGCAAGCGGCTTCGCTGTGGAAAATCTTCTGCCGAGGCGCCCTCAACAGCCTCTTGAATCCCAAGGCGCTGCTGTTCTTCATGGTGTTCCTGCCCCAGTTCGTTGACGTCAAGGCCGGCAGCGTGAGCCTGCAATTGATCTTCCTGGGTGCGCTGCTGGCACTGATCGCACTGGTCTTTCATACGCTGCTGGGTGTTTGCGCCGCGCAGCTCAGAGCGAAACTGGCGAACGGTGGGATTTCTAGACGCCTGGGCACGTATGGTTTCGCCGGGGTCATGGCCGCGCTGGCGGCACGCCTGTTGTTCCTTGATCGACCGCTTTGACCGGCGACTTTCCTGCGTCAGCGATTGGCCTATGCTTAGCCCATCCATTGCGGAGCTGGATCGATGTCGTCCTCGGAAACCACCCTCCTCCAAAGCTGGCACCACAACGCCCGGGCCTGGATCGAAGCCATCCGCACGGGCGCCATCGAAAGTCGCCAAACGGTTACTGACCAGGCCATGCTGCTGGCAATACAGAGCCGTCAGCCCGAACGCGTCCTGGATCTGGGCTGTGGCGAAGGCTGGCTGTTGCGGGCGCTGGCTGAACGGGGCATCGAAGCAGTCGGGGTGGATGGCGACGCGACGCTGGTCGATGCGGCCCGGGCGGCGGGTGCCTCGTCGGTACATCTGGCCAGCTATGAAGCGCTGGCGGAGGCGAAGCTGGACGTCGGCAGCGGCTACGACCTGATCTGCGCCAACTTTGCCCTGTTGCACCAGGACATCATCCCATTGCTCGCTGCGATGAACGCCCTGCTCAGCCCAGCCGGCGCGCTGGTGGTCCAGACTCTGCATCCGTGGGCCGTGGCGGCAGGCGATTATCAGGACGGCTGGCGAGAAGAAACCTTCGACGGATTCAAGGGCCAATGGCAACCCATGCCGTGGTATTTCCGCACCTTGTCCAGTTGGCTCAATGCCCTGGACATGGCGGGTTTCCGACTGGTCAGCCTGCAGGAGCCGCAACACCCACAAAGCCCGGTGCCGCAGTCGTTACTGCTGCTGGCCGAGCGATCCGCCTCATGGCGTTAGCGACTCGACGGTGAAGCACCCCGAGCGATAAACCAGCCGCGCCTGCATGCCGCGCTTTTGCAGGGTTTTGCGAACGGTTCTGAGGAACATGCCGTGGGAGACGATGATCGTGGTCTTCCCAGCCTCGTTTGCGTAAAGCTCATCGGCAACACCGAGCGCCCGCTGGTGTTCGGCTTTTCGGCTGACAGCTCCCAGTGAAATTCCCAGCAACCACAGAATCCTGTGCAACGCGAACCAATGCCTCAAACCCATCTTCAGGACGGGAATGCTGCTTAGCCGCAGGTCAAACTCACGTAATCGAGCATCCTGTTGGATACGCCCCATGTCGAACAACCTGCATGCCGTCGCGTAGGCTCTGTTGACGGGCGAGGACATGATGCTGGCCTCGCTCGCCAGGAGCAGTTGGGACACGTCCGGCTGGCTCAGGAAGGCTGCAATTTCAGCCTCATCGATGGATGAGGTCTGGTTGTATTCATCCAGCCGAAGCTTGGCCGAACGGGCATTGCAGGGTTTGTAATCGATCAACGGCGTGGCATGGCGTATCAGGTAAATCACGGCAACAGCTCCTTGTTTCCTGGCAAATCCCTTTCGAAGCGCACCTGTATACAGGCAAAGACGCCATTCAGCGAGTGCCATGCCATTTATCCAGGGGATACATCTGTGGCGAGGGAGCAAGCTCCCTCGCCACAATATATCGCAGGGTTTCTTACCAAAGCGCCACGGTATAGCTGACGATCAACCGATTCTCATCCAAGTCATTGCCAAAATTCGAGCGCACCGTCGCGTTACGCCATTTCAAGCCCAGCCCCTTCAACGTGCCGTCCTGCACCACATAGGCAATGTCCGTGTTGCGCTCCCATTCCTTGCCTTCGCCTGACGCAGTGCGCTGGACGTTGTCGCCAGTGATGTAGCGGGTCATGAAGGTCAACCCGGGTACGCCAACGGCAGCAAAGTTGTAGTCATAACGTGCTTGCCAGGAGCGCTCGTCGATGTTGGCGAAGTCGCCGATTTGCACGAAGTTGACCAGGTAGGGATCGCTGCGGCCGATGTAGGGGAACGGATCGTCGCCGCCCATGCGCTGGTAGCCCAGGCCAAACGCATGGCCCGCCAGGCTGTAGGTGAACATGGCGCCAAAGGCCTGGTTGTCGAGCTCACGAAAACTTCCATCTTCGGTGCTGCGTGAATAACGCACGTCACTCTTGAATGACTGGCCTGCGCCCAGGTCCAGGGTGTGGACGAACCCCAGGTAGTTTTGCTGGTAGATGTCTTCCAACTGGCTATAGCGGTATTGCACCGTGAGGTTGGGCAGGAACTGATAGTCCGCCCCGGCGAACTGAAACCTGTCGCTGCTGCCGCCAATGCGGTTGGCGGTCATGTCCTGATAGTCGGTGGAGTCGACAAAGTTGATCTGCGTGAGTTGCCCGGCGGTCAGCTTCAAGCGGTCGATTTCCTGCACGCTCAGCAAGCCGCCCTTGAACGTGCCCGGTAACAGGCGCGTGTCGTTGGAGCTCACCGCCGGGTCCTTGATCTGCAACGTCCCGAGCTTCAAGGTGCTATTGGATACGCGCACCTTAGCGGCCAGACCCAGTTCGCCATAGCGGTCTTGCGACCCTCCAGACAAATCCGCTGGCAACAGGTTGGTGCCAGCGGTGCCGCCCCCGGAATCCAATTTGAAACCGGCCATGCCCAAGGCATCGAGGCCGAAACCCACGGTTCCGGCGGTGTATCCCGATTCCATTCGCAGCAGGAAACCCTGGGCCCATTCCTCGGCCTTGTCCCGTGCGCCGTGCTGGCGGAAGTCGCGGTTGAAGTAGAAGTTGCGAGCCTCCAGGCTGCCTTTGCTGTCGGCGATGAAATCGGCCTGGGCGTTCGGCACGCCGATCAGGCTCAGGCCGAGCAAGGTGCCCGCCGAGGTCCAGGTCCATCGAGGGAATGTGGCGTGTTGCATGGCGCGCTCCTTTTTATGGGCGCGAGCGAACCCGCCAAGGGCTGAGCGCACGCCTCGTTATTGTTGTCATTGGGATGCCGGCGCAGTGGGCCTGCTTCGTGGAGCGGATTCTTCGCGTCGGGTCCGCGCAGCGTCAAACGGGAAAAAAGCCGGATCGGCCATAAGAAAATTTGATGCGCCCGATGGCCCGATCTGGAGTAACAATTGCAATCGTAAGAACCACACGCACCCAGAGAGCCTTCATGAACCTCAAATTCCTCGAAACCTTCGTCTGGGTTGCCCGGCTGCAAAGCTTCAGCCTCACCGCCGAGAAGATGTTCAGCACCCAGGCGGCGATCTCGAGCCGGATCGCCTCGTTGGAAGAGGAGTTGGGCCTGCGCCTGTTCGTGCGGGATTCCCGTGGGGTCTCGCTGACACCCGAAGGCCTCAAGGTGCTCGATTACGCCGAGCAGATGCTCGACGTCCAGCGCGCGTTGAAGCAGTCACTGGACACCAGCAGCCCGCAGCAAGGCCTGGTGCGCATCGGCGTGATGGATACGGTGATCCACACCTGGCTCAGCCCGCTGATGTCGATGCTGATGCAAGCCTTCCCCGCCGTGGAAATCGAAATCACCGCCGATGCCGCGCGCAACCTCTGTGAACAGTTGCAGAAAGGCTACCTGGACATCGTGTTCCAGACCGATCTGGTCCGCCACGAAAGCGTGCGCAACCTGGAGCTGGGTCACTACCCCATGCACTGGATCGCCGCCAGCCAGTCGATCTATGCCCGGCCCTATGCGTCGCTGATGGAAATGGCCGGCGAGCGCATCATCACCTTCGTCAAGCATTCGCGACCGCACCAGGACGTGCTCAACTTGCTGTACGCCCACGGCGTGAGCGCGCCGCGGGTCAGTTGCGTCAATTCGGTCTCGGCCATGACCCGGCTGATTCGCGACGGCTTCGGCATCGGCGCCTTGCCGGCCGCGCTGGTGGCCAAGCCCCTGGCCAGTGGCGAGTTGATCCAGCTCGAACCGGGCACCGCCCTGCCCCAACTGGACGTCGTTGCGTCCTGGCGCGCGGGCGTCGGCCTGGAGCTGGTCGAAAACATCGTCCAGATGAGCCGCCAGGTGGTCAGCCAGTACGCCGTCGATGTCGGGCCATTGCGCATGGTGGCGGCCCCCGGGCTGAACAGCCAAGCGCCTCTCGAATAACTTTTAGTTGTCGCGGGGTACCAATATTCCTTGTTGGACGTCATCGCCACGCTGTTCCCAAAGTAGCGAACGACCACTTGGAGAACCCGTGATGACGTCCTTCGAACAATTACAACAATGCTCACCCGTTGCCCTGCGCCAAAGCATCGCCGCCGGCCAATACCAAGGCCATACCAGCGGCCTGGGCCAAGGTCGCGTGCAAGCCAATATCGTGATTCTGCCCGGCGACTGGGCCAATGAATTCCTGCGCTATTGCACCCTCAACCGCCAGGCCTGCCCGGTGCTGGACGTGACCGAGCCAGGGGATCCATTTTTCCATAACCTGGGCGCCGCCATCGATATCCGGCATGAGGTGCCTCAATACCGCGTCTACCGCCACGGCGAGTGGCGCGAATCGCCGGTGGACATCGAGCACCTGTGGCAGGACGATCTGGTGGCCTTCGCCCTTGGCTGCTCATTCTCCTTCGAGCAACCCTTGCTGGAGGCCGGGGTCCGTTTGCGGCACATTGAGCTGGGGCGCAATGTGGCGATGTTCCAGACCAACATCGACACGCGCCCCACCGCCCGCCTGTCTGGCAAGATGGTGGTCTCCATGCGGCCGATGAAGGCCGCCGCGGCCATTCAGGCGATCCAGATTACCGGGCGCATGCCCAACGTTCACGGTGCCCCGGTGCACATCGGCGATCCGTCACTGATCGGCATTCGCTCCCTGGATACACCGGATTACGGCGACGCCGTTCCAGTGGAAGCGGACGAGATCCCGGTATTCTGGGCCTGCGGCGTGACGCCTCAATCGGTGGTCCAGGCCTCGCGCCCACCGTTGTGCATCACCCACGCCCCGGGCTGCATGCTGGTGACGGACTTGTGGAACAGTGATTTGTAAGCCACGCACGACAATCTGAAGGGATACGCGATGAACACGGCTCAGCAATCGATTCAACAGTACATCAATGCCAAGGACGGCAACCGCCCGCACCTGCTGGACCAGGCCTTTACGCCGACTGCTATTCTGGACATTGTCGTGCGCACCGGCTCCATCACGTTTCCTGGACACGTTGAAGGCCGTACCGCCATTGGCGATGTGCTGGTCAGCCGCTTCGGCCAGTCCTTCGAAAACGTCTACACGTTCTGCCTGGCCGCCCCGCCGCCAGTAGACGCCGAAGCGTTCCAGTGCAGATGGCTGGTGGCGATGTCGGACAAGAACAGCGGCGAGGCACGGGTCGGTTGTGGCCGGTATGACTGGCAGTTCGATCCGCAGTCGCGATTGGCCGAAGGATTGACCATCACCATTGAACACATGAAGACCCTGCCGGCGACCGATCTGCCGAGGATCATGGCCTGGGCATCGAGGCTGGACTATCCGTGGTGCCTGCCGGAAGCGGCTGTCGATAACATGCCGGATCTGCATGAGTTGCAAGAAGAGGTCTTGTATATGGCTAATTCCGAGCAGTGAAGAATATGAAACCTGCCTAGCAGCTGTGGGAGGGGACTTCCCTGTGGGAGCAAGCCTTGCTCCCACAGGGGGTGGGTGATCCTCCTCTCGCCACAGTTTCTATGCTTTCCATGACTGCGCCAAGGAACCGCCCCAAGTGAACATCAAGTTTCTCGAAACCTTCGTCTGGGTCGCCCGCCTGAAGAGCTTTCGCCTCACTGCGGAAAAGCTCTTCACCACCCAGGCGTCCATTTCCAGCCGGATCGCCGCGCTGGAGGACGAACTGGGCGTGCGCCTGTTCGTGCGCGACTCCAAAGGGGTGTCGCTGACCTCCGAAGGCCAGCGCGTGCTGGAATACGCCGAGCGCATCATGGACACCATGCAAAGCATGAAAGCCGTGATCAAGGACCCGCGCCAGGTGCGCGGCCGGATCCGCATCGGTGCAATGGATACGGTGATCCATACGTGGCTCAGCCCCTTGGTCACACGCCTGATGGAATGCTACCCGGCCCTGGAAATCGAACTGTCGGCCGACACCGCGAGCAATCTGTGTTCGCAACTGGAAAAAGGCTACCAGGACATCATTTTTCAGACCGACATCCTGCGCCTGGACAGCGTGCGCAATGCATTGCTGACCCGTTATCCGATGCACTGGGTGGTACGCACCGGCTCCGTTTACGACCGGTCCTATGAGTCGCTGGAAGATTTGTCCCAGGAACGCATCGTGACGTTTTCGCGCAACTCACGGCCCCACCAGGACATCCTCAACCTGCTGCACTCGGCCAACGTCGTCTCGCCACGCATCAACTGTGTGAACTCGGCATCGGCCATCACCCGCCTGGTTCGCGACGGCTTTGGCATCGGTGCCATGCCCGCGGCGCTGGTGGTCGGTGAACTGGCCCAAGGCACCTTGACGTTGGTGAATGGCGTGCCACTGCCCTCGGTCATGGACATCGTCGCCAGTTGGCGAACCGGTGCCGGCATGGAGCGAGTGGAAGACATCGTCAGCCTGACCCGGGAAGTGGTTGGCGAGTTTGTCGCGCAACTGCCCGCCGCGTACCGATTGACGGCGCAAGACTTCAGCGGGCTGTAAGTGAACTGCAATATCCCCGACTTATTCTGAGCCAAGCGCACTGCGGCGAACGCTGGTTGTGCATGTCGCTCGCTCGGAATGATCCAGGGAATCCGCCATGAAGATCAGTGTATTCGGAAGTGGTTACGTAGGTTTGGTGCAAGCCGCCGTATTGGCCGAGGTGGGCCATGACGTGGTGTGCATGGACATCGACGAGCGCAAGGTCGACAGCCTTCGGCAAGGTCAGGTGAGCATTTTCGAGCCCGGCCTGGCCGCGCTGGTGCGTGAAGGTCTGGAGGCCGGGCGCTTGCACTTCACTTGCGACGAACAGCTTGCCGTGCAACATGGCCAGGTACTGTTTATCGCGGTGGGCACACCGTCCCGGGACGATGGCAGCGCAGATCTGAGCCAGGTCCTGGCCGTTGGCGAGGCCGTCGCCCGCTACCGCGAGCAACCGCTCATCGTAGTGGAGAAATCCACCGTGCCGGTGGGCACCGGCGACGTTCTGCGGGCGCACATCGACAAATGCCTGCTCAAGGCCAGTCGCTTGCTGCAGTTCGATATCGTCTCAAACCCGGAATTTCTCAAGGAAGGCTCGGCGGTCGCCGATTGCCGTCGTCCGGACCGCATCGTGATCGGCTGCGAGCGCGATGAAGTGCGCGAAACCATGCGCGACCTGTACGCACCGTTCAACCGCAACCACGACCGGGTCCTGTTCATGGACCTGCGCAGCGCCGAACTGACCAAATACGCCGCCAACGGCATGCTGGCGACCAAGATCAGCTTCATCAACCAGATCGCCGAACTGGCCGAACACCTGGGGGCCGACATCGAGTCCGTGCGCCTGGGCATCGGCGCCGACTCGCGCATCGGCTACCACTTCATCTACCCGGGATGCGGCTACGGCGGCTCGTGCTTTCCCAAGGACATGCGCGCCCTGATCCACACCGCCGAGCAGGCCCACTGCTCCAGCGACCTGCTGCAAGCGGTGGAAGCCATCAACGGGCGGCAGAAACACAAACTGTTCGAGCGGATCAACGCGTTCTACCAGGGCGACCTGCGCGGCAAGACTTTCGCGCTGTGGGGCCTGGCCTTCAAGCCCAACACCGACGACATGCGCGATGCACCGAGCCGCACCTTGCTGGAATCGCTCTGGGCCGCGGGGGCTAGCGTCCGTGCGTTTGACCCGGAGGCGATGCAGCAGACGCAACTGCTCTACCCCGACGAGACCCGACTCATGTTGATGGGCACGCCGGAGTCGGTGCTGCCGGGGGCCGACGCGCTGGTCATCTGCACCGAATGGCAACCCTTCAAGGCGCCGGACTTCGACCTGCTCCGGCAGCGACTCAAGGCCCCGGTGATTTTCGACGGTCGCAACCTGTTCGACCCGGAGCGCATGGCCGACAAAGGCTTCACCTATTTCCCGATGGGTCGTGGGCAATCCCGCAGCTTGCCCATTGCCCAGCAGAACTGGTTTCCCGCCTCAAGAAGTGCTTGAGCCAAACCTTTACCTCAAAATTAATGCACTCAAGCAGCATTAATATGAATTTGTAAGCGAGGGGCGTGATCGGCACACTGTGCAGCGTTCCTCCCCCAACTGTTGGAACACTTAAAGGGCTTTCTGGGACCTCCCCGTAAGCCCCTTTTTTTGTTCGTTTTTTGGATTTTCGCTTAATGCTTTCTCGCTGGATTCCCGCCGCTATCAATACCCGTCCCACCGAATGGAGCCGCGCCGCCATTGGCATGGCGTTGGGCACAATGTTCAGTGTCTGGTTATGTGGCCAGGTCTTTGGCCTTGAGGTGGCGCAACACCTGATCGGTCCCCTCGGCGCCTCGGCCGTGCTGTTGTTTGCCGTGTCGTCGGGCGCCCTTGCCCAGCCTTGGTCGATTGTCGGCGGCTACCTGTGTGCGTCGGTCGTGGCGCTGCTGGTGGCCCATGTCTTGGGACGTACGCTGGGCAGCGCCTGCCTGGCGGCCGGCATGGCGCTGGTGCTGATGTGCTGGCTGCGTTGCCTGCATCCGCCGGCCGGGGCCCTGGCGGCGACGTTGGTGCTGGCGGATCCGTCCATCATTGCCCTGGACTGGCAGGCAGTCGGCGCTGCCATGCTGGCCGGCTCCGGGTTGCTCGCCTTTGCGCTGGCCTACAACAACCTGACGCGGGTGCGCTATCCCAAGCGCGCCAGCGAACCGGTGCCCGTCATACCAGCGGACCACCCTCCCGTCGACCGCCAAGCCATCACCGCCGAAGACCTGAAATTGGCGTTGGCAGAAATGGAGGCATTCTTCGACATCACCCCTCAAGACTTGGAGCAACTCATCCACGTCAGCGAGCGAAATGCCAAGCGCCGCAGCATCACGGAGGTCCTTTCAAGTCGCGGTTGAGCCTGTGGCTGCTATAAATATGCAGACAGGACCTGCACGTATCCCGGTTGTGCAAGGCAAATTTGCACTGGTACGATCCTGAACGGGTACGCGCGACACAATTCATAAAAAACAATAAAAGCAGGGAGTTAGCGATGACAGCTCAGGTTTCATCCCAAGCTGCGGAAACCATCGAAGCCGTGGCCCATGAGGTGCTGGTCGACGTTCGCAATCACGTTGGCCACTTGACCCTGAACCGCCCCGCCGGCCTCAATGCCCTGACCCTGGGCATGGTGCGCAGCTTGCAACAACAACTCGATACGTGGGCACTCGACCCACAGATCCGCGCTGTGGTACTGCGTGGCGCCGGCGACAAGGCGTTCTGCGCCGGCGGTGATATCCGCTCGTTGTATGACAGTCACAAACAAGGCGATACCCTGCATGAAGATTTCTTCGTCGAGGAATACGCCCTCGACCTGACGATCCACCACTACCGCAAGCCGATCCTCGCCTTGATGGACGGCTTCGTGCTGGGCGGCGGCATGGGCCTGGTGCAAGGCGCCGATCTGCGGGTCGTGACCGAACGCAGTCGCCTGGGCATGCCGGAAGTCGCCATCGGTTATTTCCCGGACGTGGGCGGCAGTTATTTCCTGCCGCGCATTCCCGGTGAGCTGGGGATTTACCTGGGGGTCAGCGGTGTACAGATCCGCGCCGCCGACGCGTTGTATTGCGGGCTCGCCGACTGGTACCTCGACAGCCACAAGCTCAAGCAACTGGACGAACGCCTCGATCGGTTGGAATGGCACGACACGCCGCTCAAGGATCTGCAAAGCCTGCTGGCCAAACTCGGCCAGCAACAGCTCCCTGCCCCGCCCCTAGCCGACTTGCGCCCAGCCATCGACCATTTCTTCGCCCTGCCCGACGTACCGAGCATGGTCGAGCAGTTGCGCCAGGTCACCGTCGCCAACAGCCATGAATGGGCGGTGAAGACCGCCGACCTGCTGGACAGCCGCTCGCCCCTGGCCATGGCCGTGACCTTGCAAATGCTGCGGCGCGGCCGGCATTTGAGCCTGGAAGACTGTTTTGCCCTGGAGCTGCACCTGGACCGGCAATGGTTCGAACGCGGAGACCTGATCGAAGGCGTGCGCGCCTTGCTGATCGACAAAGACAAGAACCCGCGCTGGAACCCGCCGACCCTGGAGGCGCTGGACGCCGGCCATGTGGCGAGTTTCTTCGACGGCTTCGACGACCACGGGAACTGAGCCATGCACGACCTCGAACTGACCGAAGAACAAGTGATGATCCGCGACATGGCCCGGGACTTCGCCCGTGGTGAAATCGCTCCCCATGCCCAGGCTTGGGAAAAGGCCGGCTGGATCGACGACGGCCTGGTGGCGAAGATGGGCGAACTGGGCCTGTTGGGGATGGTGGTGCCGGAAGAATGGGGCGGCACTTATGTCGACTACGTGGCCTATGCCCTGGCGGTGGAAGAAATCTCTGCGGGTGATGGTGCCACCGGGGCGCTGATGAGCATCCACAACTCGGTGGGTTGCGGGCCGGTGCTGAATTTCGGCACCGATGAACAGAAGCAGACGTGGCTGGCGGAGCTCGCCAGTGGCCAGGCCATTGGCTGCTTCTGCCTGACCGAGCCCCAGGCCGGTTCCGAAGCCCACAACCTGCGTACTCGCGCCGAACTGCGCGATGGCCAGTGGGTGATCAACGGCGCCAAGCAGTTCGTCAGCAATGGTAAACGGGCGAAACTGGCCATCGTGTTTGCCTTGACCGACCCGGAGCTGGGCAAGAAAGGCATTTCGGCATTCCTGGTGCCTACCGATACGCCGGGGTTCATCGTCGATCGCACTGAACATAAGATGGGCATTCGCGCCTCGGACACCTGCGCGGTTACCTTGAACAATTGCACGATCCCCGAGGCCAATCTGCTGGGCGCGCGTGGCAAGGGTTTGGCCATTGCCCTGTCCAACCTGGAAGGCGGCCGCATCGGCATCGCGGCGCAAGCCCTGGGCATCGCCCGCGCAGCGTTCGAAGCGGCGCTGGCTTATGCGCGTGATCGCGTGCAGTTCGACAAGCCGATCATCGAACACCAAAGCATCGCCAACCTGCTGGCCGACATGCACACCCGCATCAACGCCACCCGCCTGCTCATCCTCCACGCCGCCCGCCTGCGCAGCGCCGGCAAACCGTGCCTGTCAGAAGCCTCCCAGGCCAAGCTGTTCGCCTCGGAAATGGCCGAAAAGGTCTGCTCCTCGGCCATACAGATTCATGGTGGGTATGGGTATCTCGAGGATTATCCGGTAGAACGCTACTACCGCGATGCGCGGATTACCCAGATCTACGAAGGGTCGAGCGAGATACAGCGGATGGTCATCGCCCGGGAGCTCAAGCACTACCTGGTGTAATGGCTGTAACAGCATCGCGGGCAAGCCTTGCTCCCACTGAACCTGCGCTGCACACAGAATGCTGTGTCAGGTCCTGGATCCTGTAGGAGCAAGGCTTGCCCGCGATAGCGGTGTATCTGTCACTAAGAGGCTGAATGTTCTAGCCCAATCGCGAGCAGGCTCGCTCCCACAGAGAGTTGTGGCGTACACAAATACTGCGTACACCACCGATCCATTGTGGGAGCGAGCCTGCTCGCGATAGCGGTACATCAGTCACAACAATGCTGAATGTACCGCCGCCTTACTTGTCCTGAAACTCCGCCGCACGCTTGGCCACGAACGCCGCCATGCCTTCCTTCTGGTCCTGCGTCGCGAACGCCGCGTGGAAGACCCGGCGCTCGAAGCGTACGCCTTCGGACAGGCTGACTTCAAAAGCACGGTTGACGCTTTCCTTGACCATCATGCTGATAGGCACCGACTTGGAGGCGATCAACGCGGCAGTTTTCAGCGCATCGTCCAGCAGTTCATCGGCCGGTACGATCCGCGCGACGATGCCGCACCGCTCGGCTTCCACCGCGTCGATGAAACGCCCGGTCAGGCACATTTCCATGGCCTTGGCCTTGCCCACCGCACGCGTCAGGCGCTGGGTGCCGCCCATGCCCGGCAGCACGCCGAGATTGATTTCCGGCTGCCCGAACTTGGCGTTGTCGCCGGCCAGAATGAAGTCACACATCAGCGCCAGCTCGCAGCCACCGCCCAAGGCAAAACCGTTCACCGCGGCGATGATCGGCTTGCGGCGGTTGGCCACCCGGTCGCTGTCGCTGAACAGGTCGTCCAGGTAGATTTGCGGGTAGGTCAGCTCAGCCATTTCCTTGATGTCGGCCCCGGCGGCAAAGGCTTTTTTCGAGCCGGTTAGCACGATGCAGCCAATCTTCGGATCCGCCTCCAGGCTGTCCAGCGCCTGGTTCAGCTCGCTGACGATCTGCGCGTTCAAGGCGTTCAACGCCTGGGGACGGTTGAGGGTGATCAGGCCGACGCGGTCCTTGATCTCCAATAAAATCGTTTCGTAGCTCATGCAGGACTCCTGTTCAAAGATTGCGCGAAATGACCATGCGCTGAATGTCGCTGGTGCCTTCGTAGATCTGGCAGACCCGTACGTCGCGGTAGATACGCTCCAGCGGGAAATCGTTGAGGTAACCGTAACCGCCGAGGGTTTGCAACGCCATCGAGCAGACTTTTTCAGCCATTTCCGAGGCGAACAGCTTGGCCATGGACGCCTCCATCAACGCCGGCTGGCCGCTGTCCCGCAGGGCGGCGGCGTAATGCACCATTTGCCGGGCCACGGCGATCTGGGTGGCCATGTCCGCCAGGCGGAACGCCACGGCCTGATGCTCGATGATCGGCTTGCCAAAACTGGAGCGTTCCCGCGCATAGTCCCGGGCCGCTTCGAACGCGGCGCGGGCCATGCCCACCGCCTGGGCCGCGATGCCCACCCGGCCGCCTTCCAGGTTGGCCAGGGCGATCTTGTAGCCCTCGCCCTCCTCGCCCAGGCGATTACCCACCGGCACCTTCACATCCTCGAACAGAATCTGGCAGGTGTCGGACGCGTGCTGGCCGAGTTTATCTTCCACTCGCGCCACGCTGTAGCCCGGCGAATCGGTCGGCACGATGAAGGCACTGATGCCCCGCTTGCCGGCGCTCGGATCGGTCACCGCAAACACAATCACCACCCCGGCGTTCTGCCCGGAGGTGATGAACTGCTTGCAGCCATTGAGCACGTAATGATCGCCCTCCAGCCGCGCCCGTGTCTTGAGGCTACTGGCGTCCGACCCGGCCTGGGGCTCGGTCAGGGCGAAAGCGCCCAGCATCGCGCCGCTGGCCAGGGGCGTGAGGAATTTCGCCTTCTGCTCATCGGTGCCGAACTTGAGGATCGGCACGCAGCCCACCGAGTTGTGCACGCTCATGATGGTCGAGCACGCGCCGTCGCCGGTGGCGACTTCCTCCAGGGTCATGGCATAGGCCAGGTAACCGGTGTCACAGCCACCCCACTGCTCCGGCACCAACATGCCGAAAAAGCCCAGTTCGGCCATTTCAGCGATGGCTTCCCGGGGGAAACGGTGCTCGCGGTCCCATTCGGCGGCGAACGGTTTCAGCCGCTCCTCGGCGAACTGCCGGGCCATGTCACGGATTTGGGTCTGTTCTTCAGTCGGGAGCATGGTGATTCCTTAATACAGGCATTCGACGGCCATGGCCGTGGCTTCGCCGCCGCCGATGCAGATCGCCGCGACGCCGCGCTTCAGGCCTTTCTGGCGCAGGGCCGCCAACAATGTCACCAGGATCCTCGCGCCAGACGCGCCAATCGGGTGACCCAACGCACAGGCACCGCCGTGGACGTTGACCTTGTCATGGGCGATTTCCAGCTTGTCCATGGTCACCAGCCCCACTACGGCGAAGGCTTCGTTGACCTCAAACAGATCGACTTGATCCAGCGACCAACCGGTCTTTTGCATCAGTTTCTTCACGGCGCCGATCGGCGCCGTGGGAAACAGGCTCGGGGTATCGGCGAACGCCGCGTGGCCGTGGATCACCGCCAAAGGCTTGAGACCACGCTCGGCTGCCTGGCTCTGGCGCATCAGCACCAGGGCAGCGGCGCCGTCGGAAATGGAACTGGCGTTGGCCGCCGTCACCGTGCCGCCCTCGCGGAACGCCGGTTTGAGCGAGGCGATCTTGTCGATCCGCGCTTTCGGTGGCTGCTCGTCGTGGCGAATGGTCACTTGTTCCTTGCCGACCATGACCTGCAATGGCACGATCTCGGCGTCGAAACTGCCGTCCTTGATCGCCTGCTGGGCGCGGGTGGTGGAGGCAATGGCGAAGGCATCCTGGGCCTCACGGCTGAAACCGTTGGCCTCGGCGCAATCTTCGGCGAAGGTGCCCATCAACCGACCTTTGTCGTAGGCGTCTTCCAGGCCGTCGAGGAACATGTGGTCAAGCACCCGGCCATGGCCCATACGGTAACCGCTGCGGGCACGATCCAGCAGGTACGGTGCGTTGGACATGCTCTCCATGCCACCGGCCACCACCACCTCGGCGCTGCCGGCGATGAGCATGTCATGGGCAAGAATCGCCGCTTCCATGCCCGAACCGCACATCTTGTTGAGCGTGGTGCAGCGGGTCGACTTGTCGAGCCCGGCGCCCAGCGCCGCCTGACGCGCCGGTGCCTGGCCTTGGCCGGCGGCGAGCACGCAACCGAACAACACTTCTTCAACCGCGTCCGGCGCAATACCGGCACGTTCCACGGCGGCCTTGATCGCGGCCGAACCCAGTTGTGGCGCGGTGAGGCTTTTCAGTTCGCCCTGGAAACCGCCCATGGGGGTGCGGACGGCGCTGACGATAACAATAGGATCGTTGGACATCATGAATCCTCCTGACTTATTTGGCTGCCATGCGCAAGGCGCCGTCGAGACGGATCACCTCGCCGTTGAGCATGCTGTTCTCAATGATATGCCGGACCAGCGCCGCGTACTCGGAAGGCTTGCCCAGGCGCGGCGGAAACGGCACGCCGGCGGCCAGGGAATCGCGCACTTCCGGGGTCATGCCGGCCATCATCGGGGTTTCGAAAATCCCCGGCGCAATGGTCATTACCCGGATACCGAAGCGCGCCAACTCACGGGCGGCCGGCAACGTCAGGCTGGCAATGGCGCCTTTGGAGGCCGCGTAAGCCGCCTGGCCGATCTGACCGTCGAAGGCCGCCACCGAAGCGGTGTTGATAATCACCCCGCGCTCGCCGTCCGCGTTGGCGTCGGTTTCGGCAATGGCCGCAGCGGCCAGGCGCAGCAGGTTGAAGCTGCCGATCAGGTTGACATTGATCACCTGGCTGAAGCTGGCCAGTGCGTGGGGGCCGTTCTTGCCGAGGATCTTTTCGCCGCGCACGATACCGGCGCAATTCACCAAGCCATTCAAACCACCGAACGCATCGACGGTGGCCTTGACCGCCGCTTCAGCCGCCGCTTCGTTGCTGATATCGGCCACCACGCTCTGGCAACCCAATTTTTGCGCCTGGGCGGCTACGGCGTCGCCGTTGAGGTCCACCAGCATGACCTTGGCACCGGCCTTGACCAGCATTTCACCGGTGGCCGCGCCGAGGCCGGAAGCACCGCCGCTGACGAGGAAAATCTTGTTGTCGATCTGCATCATGGTTTCCTTGGATTCAAGCTGAAACGTTCTGCGCCGCGGTCTCTTGGACCTTGGCGATCTCCTGGTTGCGCAAGATAAAGCGCTGCAACTTGCCGCTTGGGGTTTTCGGCAAGTCGCTGACAAATTCGATTTCACGGGGATAGGCATGGGCCGCCAGGCGCTGGCGCACGTGCAGGCGCAGCTCCTCGGCCAGCTCCGGTGAGGCACGGTATTGGGCGCCGAGCACCACAAAGGCCTTCACCAACTCGGTACGCTCCGGGTCCGGCTTGCCGATTACCGCCGCTTCCACCACGGCCGGGTGTTCGATCAGCGCGCTTTCCACATCGAACGGACCGACCCGGTAACCGGAGGTGGTAATCACGTCGTCGCTGCGGCCGACGAAACTGATGCTGCCGTCCGGGTTCAGCTCCACGGTGTCACCACTCAGGTAGTAGTCACCGACGAAGGCCTTGGTCGGTCCGCCTTCGTAACCGGCGAACCAGCACATGGGCGACTGGCTGCGGTCCACCGCGAGAATACCCGGCTGGCTTACGCCCAGTTCGCGCTGGTTTTCATCCAGCACCACGATCCGATGTCCCGGCGAGGCGAAACCGGCGGCGCCCAGGTGAACGGCATGTTCCAGCCCATGGTGATTGCACAGCACCATGCCCAGTTCGGTCTGGCCGTAATGGTCGTGGATCACCACGTTCAGGTTGTCGGCGAACCAACGGATCACCTCCGGGTTCAACGGCTCGCCGGCGCTGCTGACGATGCGCAGCTTGCCCTTGATCGAGCGGGCGAACTGCTCGCCGCCGGCGATCAACAAGCGATAGGCCGTGGGCGAGCCGGTCAGGTTGGTGATGCCGTATTTGTTGATGATCCGGCAGGTGCTTTCGAGGGTGAACGGGCCATCGTAGAAGGTGATCGGATGCCCCATGGCCAGCGGTCCGGTCACGCCAAAATAGATGCCGTAGGCCCAACCCGGGTCGGCGACGTTCCAGAAAGCGTCTTCAGGGCGCAGGTCCACCGCGTCACGCATGTAGCTCTGGAACGCCACGATGGCCTTGAGCGGCACCGACAGCGCCTTGGCAGGCCCCGTGGTGCCAGAGGTGAACATCAGCAGGAACGGGTCTTCACCGCTAAGCATCAGCGGTTCGCATTGGTTGGAATGGTTCGCCACTTCGGCCCAGAAACTGTAGTCGCCGCGCACGATGCCCTGGCCCTTTTCGCCGCCGACCGTGACGACGGTGGGGCAACCGGCGATTTCCTGGAGCTTGGGACGGTTGACCGCATCGGTGACGACCATGCGTGCCCCCGAGCTGCCGAGGCGATGCTCGATGGCCTTGGGCCCGAACGCGGTGAACAGCGGTTGATACACCGCCCCGATACGCCAGGTGGCGAGGACCACGATCAGCAGTTCAGCGGTGCGCGGCAGCAGGCCGGCCACTTTGTCGCCCTTGCCGACACCTTGGGCACGTAGGAAATTGGCGAAGCGCGCGGCGTTGTCCTGCAGGTCACGGTAAGTCCAGGTGGCCTCGCTGCCGTCACGGCCCTCCCAGAACAAGGCGACGCGCCCCGGCAACGCATGCCGGTCGCAACACTCGACGCAGGCATTGAGCGCCTCGAGCGAGCCGTGCAATGCGGCGTTGACGGTGTGCAGGTAATCGAACTGCGACGTGGCGGACGAATAATCGCGCATGACCAGAATCCCTCTGTACTTTTTATTGGGTGGGGGAACCGTGAAGAGCAGGTAAATACTCGCGCCGAAGGGCGTTGGCGGCAATGGTCAAAGCCATCAAGTTGCTTGACTGGTTTGGCCATGGTTTGGCGGATGTGTCGTCTGTAATGGCCTGCTCGCGATAGCAGTGGTTCAGTCACATCATGATCGACTGTCGGGCAGTCATCGCGAGCAGGCTCGCTCCCACAGGGGATTTGTGATGGGCCTCGATCCCGGGAGCGCCCAAGCCCCAATGTGGGAGCGAGCCTGCTCGCGATAGCGGTGGGTCAGACGCTACAAGGGTTGCTGCCAGGCAAATGAATACACCTTCTCCGGCGTCGGGGATTGGCAACGCTGGTTATCCGCATCCGCCCCCACCAGGAACCACTCGGCCCGCGAGGTATTGCCGACCCGGCGCGCCTTTTGCGGGTCGTAGCAACGGGCCAGATCCCGCCCGGGCACCAGGGCGAAGGCCTGTGGGTGGCTGCGCAGCCAGGTGGCGGATCGGTCCAAGGATTCGCGGTCGTGAAAACCGAAGTGCACGATGGGCTGCCGGGCAAACAACCAATGCCCCTCACGCCATCCCACCAGCACCAACTCGGCATTCGATGTCAGCCCCGCCACGTCGCGCATCAGGGCTTCATGTGGATTGGCGCGTTCTTTGTAGGGCTCAAGAAAACCACGCACAAACCAGGCGCACAGCCACACTACCGTCAAGGCCGCAAATACCGCCCTGCCCCGCGGCCGCCGACTGAACCAGCGCCGCAGCATCCACGGCACAAGCGGCGCCACCAGCAGGATCAAGGCCGGCAACGCGGGAAAGATATACAGCTTGCGCTTGCCACTGCTCAGACTGAAGAACAGCAGTACCAGCACCACCCACCCCAATAGCACCAGCACGCGACCGTCGTGCTTGAGCAACTGCTTGCGCCAGGCCGGCACCAGCCATGGCAGCATGAAAAAGATCGGCAGCCAATACTTCGGAATCACCTGGACGAGGAAATACCAGAAAGGTTCGCGGTGCTCCCAAGCATTGGCATAACGCCCCGCCGTCTGCTTTAGCAGGATTTCCTGGGCGTACGCCACGCTATCGGGGCTGCCCTGCCAGACAATCCACAACAAAGGCCCGAGCCACAGCGCGATAGTCGCCAACGCCACGGCCAACCCCAGCCACCAGGCCCCCGCCCTGCCCGGCATCGCCACCAGCCCTTTCCACCCCCGACGCAGCCCATAAGCATAGGGAATCAGCATCAACACCGGCAGAAAACCCACGCCCTTGCTGATGATCCCCAGCCCCATCGCCGCGCAGGCCACGTAATACCAACGCCAGGCCGGGCCGAGCAGCAAATGCCGGCACAAGCCATAGATCCCCAGAATCGTCCAGAGCGCAAGGAAACCATCGATCTGCCCGGTGCGCAGGATGCTGTAGGTCTGGTAGGTGGCGAGAAACAACAGCGCGGCGATCACCCCCACGCGTCGCCCCCACAAGCGCCGGCCGAGGTCATACAGGCACGCGGTGGTAACGGCGCCGGCCAACAGCGCCGGTAAATACAGGGCGACTTTCGGCAGGTGGGTCAGTTGCACGAACAGCGCCACCGCCCACATGAACAGCGGCGGTTTATCGGCGTAGATTTCCCCGGCGCGATGAGGAACGAACCATGAACCGTTCTGCAGCATCTCCAGGGCAACGCCGAGGAAGCGCTCTTCATCGACGTTCATCGGTTGGCGCCAACCCAGCCCGGCGCCCACCATGACCAAGGCCAATACCACCAGGGCCAGGAGCTCGCGCCGCGAGGAGGATAAGCGTATCCGCACCGCCTCAGCCCTTCTCGGCCAATTCGCGGTTTTCCTGCCCGTGATGCTTGGCGATCAACTGCAAATTGCGCAGGTACACGATGAAACCGAAGGACTGGCCGACAATGAACACCGGGTCTTCGCGGTAAATGGCATAGGCCAACAACAGCGCGCTGCCAATGATGCTCAGGTACCAGAAACCCACCGGAATCATGCTGCGCTTCTTGTACTCGCTGTACAGCCATTGCAGGGCAAACCGCCCGGTGAAGGCCAATTGCCCGCCGAAACCAACCGCCAGCCACAGCGTCTCTCTGCCCATGTCACACCTCGGTTTCTTGTGCATTGATGTCCAGGCGGGTGCGCCTTATCAGCCACCACACTCCGAACAGGTCGACGATCCCCACCAGTGCCCGGTCCAGGTTGCCGTAGTTGGATACCCCGGCCCCGCGCTCACGATGATTGACCGGGTGCACCAGCATCCGGCCGTGGTGACGGCGGATCAGCGCCGGAATAAAGCGGTGCATGTGGTCGAAGTACGGCAGGCGCAGGAATGCCTCGCGTTCGATCAATTTGATGCCGCAGCCGGTATCGGGCGTCTGGTCCTTGAGCAGACTGGCGCGCAGTGTGTTGGCGAACCGCGAAGCCCAACGTTTGCTGGCTGTGTCCCGGCGGTTGACGCGGTGCCCCGCCACCAGCTTCACGCCTGCGGGCGTTCCCTCCGAACCGCGCACCAGATCGAGCATCTTCGGCAAGTCGGCCGGGTCGTTCTGGCCATCGCCGTCCAGGGTGGCCAACCAATGCCCGCGTGCCACTTCAGCGGCGTGGTAGATCGAGGTGCTTTGCCCGAGGGAACGGGCATGGCTGAGCACCCGCAACTGGCGATAGCCCTTGCCTTGCAGCGCATGCAATTCAGCGGCGGTGGCATCGGTGCTGCCATCGTCGACGACGATGACTTCAAAGGCCTCGTTCACCAGCGCGGCTCGCACTTCTTCCAATAGCGGAATAAGGTTGCCGGCTTCGTTTTTTGCCGGGATCAGGACCGACACATAAGGGCTTTCGTGCATGACGCTCCAGTAACAGCTAGGGGGTTAAATGCGGTAATACGCGCGGTACCAATCGACAAACGACTGCACGCCTACGGGCAGAGCGACCTGGGGACGAAACCCTATGTGTTCTTCCAGTTCGCGGGTGTCCGCCCATGTGTCGACCACGTCGCCCGGTTGCAGGGGCAAGAATCGCTTCAGCGCACGAATACCCAGTGCCTCTTCAAGGCACTCGACAAACCGCAAAAGCTTCACTGGCCCGCCAAATCCGATGTTGTAAATCTTGTGGCAAACCCCGGCATCGCTGGCAGGCGGCAGCGGTAGCAGCCGCACCACGGCCTCGACGATGTCGTCAATGTAGGTGAAGTCCCGGGACATCGCGCCGTCGTTGTAGAGGTCTATCGCACGACCGTTGAGGATGGCGTCGGTGAACTTGAAGGGCGCCATGTCGGGTCGTCCCCAAGGTCCATACACGGTAAAAAACCGCAGGCCGGTGGTGGGAATACCGTAGAGATGCGAGTAAGCGTGGGCCATCAGCTCATTGGCGCGCTTGGTCGCGGCATAAAAGGACACCGGCTGATCCACCGGGTCGTGCGTGGCATACGGCAGGCGATCGTTCAAGCCATACACTGAGCTGCTCGAGGCAAAAACCAGGTGCGCCGGCCGATGGGCACGGCAGGCCTCCAACACGTTGAGGAACCCCACCAGGTTGCTTTGCGCATACAGGTCGGGATTATCGATGGAGTAGCGAACACCGGCCTGGGCCGCCAGGTGGACGACGCGCTCGAATGCGTATTGTGCAAACAAATCCAGCAATGCCTGTTTGTCGGCGACGTCCAGCTGCTGGAAGCGGAAGTTGTGGCATTCGGCCAACTGCGTCAGTCGTGCCTGTTTCAGCTCGACGCTGTAGTAGTCGTTGAGGTTGTCGATGCCGATGACCTGATGGCCCTCGCGGCACAACCGCCTGGCGGTATGAAACCCGATAAACCCCGCAGCGCCGGTGACCAGAACGCTCATACGCTGCCCAAAACGGTCACTTGCATACATTACCCTGATGGATGGCCCGGCTTTTCCGGCACCTGCACAGGCTTGTATCAAAGAAAAATGACGGTTTTATGAGCGTGCCAGTGTGCGCCAAGCGAAAGCCCCTGTGTGCGGGCTTGCTCGCGAAAGCGGTGTGTCAGTCACAGGGATGTTGGATTTGCCGGCCTCTTCGCGAGCAAGCCCGCTCCCCCAGGATCTGGCGCTGCCCGGCAACAGGTCAGTTGATGTCGTTGAGAATCAGGCTGCGATAGTGCCCCGGGTTGGACCCGGACCACTTGCGAAACGCCTTGTAGAAGGAGCTGGCATCGGCAAAGCCCAGGCGCGAGGCGATTTCGACGAAGCTGATGGAGGGCTCGGCCAGCCAGGTGATCGCCAGGTCCTTGCGCACGCTGTCCTTGAGCCCTTGGTAGGTCTGGCCCTCTTCTGCCAGGCGTCGGCGCAGGGTCGAGGCGGACACGCACAACTGCTGGGCCAGGGCCTCGGTTTCCGGCCACTGGTCGGCGGGCAGTTGCCGCAGGTCGTGGCGGATGCGGCTGGCCAGGCTTTGTGGGTTGCGGTACTTGACCAGGATGTTGGCTGGGGCCTGGGCCAGGAAGCGCTTGAGCTCATCAGCGTTACGCCGGATGGGCAGGTCGAGGCATTCGGCAGCGAAAATCATCCGCGTGCGGGGCCGGTCAAAGCGCAGGTTCTGGGAGAACATCACCCGGTAGTCGTCGCAGAAATCCGGCGCCGGGCAGCGCAGTTCGACGGATAGGATGGGAATTCGCCGGCCGGCCAGCCAACAGGCGACGCCATGAACGATCATCCAGTAGGTGAAATAGGTAAAGGCCCGGCGCGGCGCCTGGTCATCTTCCAGCAGCACGATCTCCGCCAGGCTTTGTTGGCGCACCCACTGGGCCGGCAAGTGTTCGAGCATCAACGACAGAAACCCCAGCCCCGCCGTCAGGCCGCTCGCCAGCGTGGGCTGGGCCATGGCGCACTGGCAGAGAAACGCCAGGCTACCGGACTTGAGCTTGCGCGGGTCCATGCCGAAAAACTCGTCATCCAGGCGCCGGGCCAGTAAACGCCAGAGCCGCGCATAGGCATGGGCCGGGACCCGTGCCTGGGCATCGTCGAGCAGCGCCGGGGCTATGCCGACCTTGCTTAGGACCTCATCGGTAGCGGCTCCGGGGGCGCAGCTTTGCAGCAACGCCTCACGCACCAGTTGGATGGAGATGGTGTCTTTTTCCGACATGGCGCGGGTGTTCACAGGATCCGGTAGAGCAGCCGTTCGATCCGCACCCGGCTGACCCGTTTCAGGAACCGGGCCACGGCCTCGGGATAATCCGGCAGGGTTTCCAGGTCCAGGTAACGCTCTATCCGCTGGGTGTGGCGGTAGATCTGCTCGAGTTCGGCCTGGCGCGGCGCAAGCAGCTCGCCCTTGGGGTCGTCCAGCAGCAGTGCGTTTTCCAGGTCCAGGCGAAAGGCCCGCGGGTTGAGGTTGTTGCCGGTCAGCAAGGTGTAGCGCTCGTCGACCCACATACCCTTGAGGTGATAGGTGTTGTCGCCGTCGCGCCACAAGTGCAGGTTCAGTTGACCGCTGTCGATCGCCCGCTGATGCCGTTTGGCGAAGCGTCGCAGGCTGATTTCGTAGAGGTACGGCAGCGCCGCGATGATCTTGAACGGCTCGCTTGGCGGAATGTAGAAATCGTTGGCGGTCTTGTCGCCGACGATGATGTCGATCTTGACCCCGCGGGCCAGGGCACGGTTCAGCTCCCGGGTCACGGCCAGGGGCAGGTTGAAATACGGGGTGCAGATGGTCAGTTGCTGGCGGCTGCTGGCGATCAGTTCACCAATCACCCGGCTCAAGGGGTTGTTCTTGCCCACGCCCAGCAATGGGCTCACTGACAGGCCGCTTTTGTCGAGGCTGCCGGCGCTGGTGTCATAGGTCGCGTACTTCAAGCGACTACGCAGGTCACCGATGTCCTTGCGCAAACTGCGGGTGCTGGGCAGGTTCGGCAGGTCGAGGCGGTGCACGGCCCGGGAAGTGACCAAGCCATGCTGCACCAGATGGTGCATCGAGTCGGCCAATGCCGCGTTCTGCAACAGGTGATAGCGGTCGTAGCGGTATTTGTCGAACTTGTGCAGGTACACGTTGTTCAGGCTGGCGCCGCTGTACAGCACGCAGTCATCGATCACGAAACCTTTCAAATGCAGCACGCCGAACAGCTCGCGGGTCTGCACCGGCACGCCGTAGATCGGCACTTCGCTGGCATGGGTGCGGGTCTGCTCCTGGTACCACGCCGAGTTGCCCGGCTGCTTCTTGGCGCCGATCAGCCCGCGCTGGGCCCGTAGCCAGTCCACCACCACGACCACGTCCAGTTCCGGACGCGCCGCTTTGGCGGCATGCAGGGCATCGAGGATTTCCTGGCCGGCCTCGTCCTGTTGCAGGTACAGGGCGACGATGTAGATGCGCTGGGTGGCCTGGGCGATTTTCTCCAGCAGGCAACGGCGGAATTGAGCAGCGCCATCAAGGATGGTCACCGCGTCGGCGGTCAGTGCAAAGCTGCGCAACTTGGGCAGCTGGGAGCGTTTGAAGAGCGACGGCATAGGGCTCGCAAAAAGTCGATTCCGAAGAACGGATGAGCTTACACCATGGATGGGTTCGGGTCTTCCTGTCCTAAAGAAAAAAGACTTGACCAAGGAGAACGATCATTCTACTTTTGTTTCATGAACGAAATCACTGGTAATGAAACAAGAGACATCATCCTCGATGTCGCCGAAAAGTTGATCTATAAAAGTGGCATCGCGGCCACCGGCATGGATCTACTGGTGAAAACCGCCGGCGTCTCCAGAAAAAGTGTCTATCGCTACTTCGCCAACAAGGACGACCTGATCGTGGCCGCCCTCAAGCGACGGGACGAGCGCTGGATGCATTGGTTCAGCACCGAGGTGGACAAGGCGCCCACCCCCACCGCGCGGCTGCTCAATCTGTTCACCGTGCTTAAGGGCTGGTTCGACAGCGACGGTTTTCGCGGTTGTGCCTTCATCAATACCAGCGGCGAAACCGGTGACCCGCAGGATCCCGTTCGCCAAGTGGCGAAGATGCACAAACAGAAGTTGCTCGATTACATGACCCGGCTATGCGTCGAACAGGGTGTCGAAGCCCCGGACACCCTGGCCCGCCAACTGCTGATCCTGATCGATGGCGCAATTACCGTGGCGCTGGTCATGGGCGATCACAGCGCGGCTGACCACGCCCAGGACATGCTGAAGAAGTTGTTACACGCCTGACCCGTCGAACCCTGTGCAAATCATCACCTTACTGGAGATCCGCCATGTCTGCCTCTTCTGAAATTCGTCCGCCGTTGCCGCCATTCACCCGTGAATCGGCAATCGAGAAAGTTCGCCTGGCCGAAGACGGCTGGAACACTCGCGACCCACAAAAAGTATCCCTGGCCTACACACTGGATACCCAATGGCGTAACCGCGCCGAATTCGCCCATAACCGCGAAGAAGCCAAGGCATTCCTGACCCGCAAGTGGGCCAAGGAGCTGGATTACCGGTTGATCAAGGAACTCTGGGCCTTCACCGATAACCGCATCGCCGTGCGCTACGCCTATGAATGGCACGACGACTCGGGCAACTGGTTCCGTTCCTACGGCAATGAAAACTGGGAGTTCGACGAGCAAGGTTTGATGTTCAACCGCTACGCCTGCATCAACGACATGCCGATCAAGGAAAGCGAGCGCAAGTTCCGCTGGCCGCTGGGCCGCCGGCCGGATGATCATCCTGGGTTGTCTGAGTTGGGGCTCTAATTTCCTCGGCTGACCCACCGCCATCGCGAGCAAGCTTTGCTCCCACAGCGTTCCTTGCCGGCACAACATGTAGGCTCGCTGCAACCCATTGTCGCTTCCACAGGGATTTACCGTGGGCAGAAATTTGGAGGCGGTCCCCAAATACTGTGGGAGCGAGCCTGCTCGCGATGGCGGCAGCACATCCGACATCAATGCAACTGACCCACCGCCATCGCGAGCAGGCTCGCTCCCACAGTTGTGCAATGGCCACAGCAGCGCCAGACCAGCGGCCCCTCCAACAGGCTTGACCCACATGCCGCCAGGCATCACATTGCCTGGGCCGGCGATAAGCTCGCTGTTTCGTTGTGCAGCATTTTTTGTGGAGCCCATGACCGCGTCGATTCCGATCCGTCCCCCCTGCCCGCCCGGCGTCTGCGATTGCGGGCGTGATGCGTTGCTGCAAGCGCCCGGCAGCGACCTGCGCATCCTTTGCCTGAACCGCCAGGAAGAAAAACGCCTGCTCGAACGCCTGGAGAACATCCAGAGCCTCGACGAACTCCAGCGCCTGCAACAGCGCTTGTTAGAGAACCTGGGTATCCGCTTGACCGTCGAGCCCGGCTACAACGAAGTGCGGACCATGCGCGGCATCGCCATCGAATTCCAGGACCAGCCCGGCCTGTGTCGAAAAATTCGCCAATCCATCCCCGCCGCGATCCGCCGTGGCCTGGAAAAACGTCCCGAGATCGCCTGGCGACTGCTGGATGCCCACGACCTGTTTCGCGATACCTGAACCCGAGCGGCCCCCTCCCTGGAGCGGCACCTCGACCTAGAAATCCACCGTCGCGGACAGCAGGTAGGTGCGCGGGGTCGACAGCGTCAACCCTGGCTCACTGTCATCCGACGCACCGGCCGAACTCCAATAGCGCTTGTCGGCCACGTTTTCGATGTTGGCCCGCAGGGTGATGTTCTTCTCGTCGATCTTGAACCCGTAGCGAGCGCCCACGTCGAAACGCGTCCAGGCATCGATTTCCTTGGTGTTGGACTGGTCCAGGTACTGCGCGCTGGAATAGATGCCTCGGCTGGTCAATGTCAGGCCCTGGACAGTCGGCACGTCCCATTCGGCACCGAGGTTGACGTTGTACTTGGGCGTGGCCGGTGCACGGTTGCCATCGAAGGCGCCATTGGTAGTGTCGGTCAGTTCGCTGTCGATGAACATCACACCGCCGAGCAAGCGGGTACCCTTCAGCGGCTCGCCGAACACGCTCAATTCGACGCCGATGTTTTCGCGCTTGCCGTTGGGGCCGAAGACGCGAGTCGTGGCATCGGTTGCGTAGGCCGGTTGCTTGATCCGGAACACTGCGGCGGTGACGGCGAACGGGCCGGCGTCATACTTGGCGCCCACCTCGACCTGACGGCTGATGAACGGTGGGAAAATCTCATCCTCGTTCACGGAAGTGGATGGCGCGATCTTGCCCTGGCTCAGGCCTTCCATGTAGTTGGCATACAGCGACAGCTTGTCGGTCGCCTTGAACAGGATGCCGCCCGACGGCGAAACCTTTTCTTCGTCGTAGGCAGTACGGCCTTTGACGCCGTTCGACCAGTCGTCAACTTCGACTCGCTGCCAGCGGGCACCAAGGGTCAGCAGCAGTCGGTCATCGAAGAAGCCCAATGTGTCCGACAACGCCACTCCACTGAAGTGGTTCTCGGTATAGACCTTGGGATCAGGCCGGGTGATTACACTCGGAGTCGGTGTTTCCACTGGATCATACAGATTGCTGTTGGACTGACCATAGCGAGCGCCGCCATTGGTGAAGTCCATGTAGAAATAGCTGGCGACCAGGTTGACCTCATGGCTTACCGGACCCGTATGAAACCAGTTTCGCGCCCCAGCATTGGCCGTGCGGACATTCTCGTCGCGGGTGAAATCTCGGGGTTGGACGCGAAAATCTCCAGCCTCATTGAGGACCGAAACGGCATGCCGAAGGAACTCATGATTGCTTTTGCGCGCCCCCACGCCGCCGTACAGCATGACGGTGTCGTTGACATCGAATTCGGCATTCACCGCGCCGAAGGTATCTTTGGTACGCGCCTTGCTCCACGGCTGCGCGTAGTTACGATCTACATCGCTGGCATGCGGCACTGGCGCGACGTCGGCAACCTGCACACGTTCCTGGGGCGCGTCGGTGTTACGTTCGGTGTGGCCAATGTCGGTCGACAGTCGCAGGCGTTCCCCACGAAAATCCAGGCCCAGCACCGCCATCTCGCGGTCCACGCTCTGGTGATCCCATTCGGTGTCGCCTGCCTGCTTCACGCCGTTGAAGCGGATACCGAACTTGTCCTCCTCACCAAAGCGCCGACCGACATCCACCGCCCCGCCCAGCTGGTTATTGGAGGCGTAGCTGCCGGTGAAGGAGGTGATGGGCTTGTCGGTGGCGCGCTTGGGCACCACGTTGATCCCGCCCCCCACGCTGCCCCGCGGCGAGACACCGTTGATGAGCTGGCTCGGCCCCTTGAGGATATCGACGCGTTCGGCCATCTCCATATCGATGGTGTAGGTCGGCAGGATGCCGTAGAGGCCGTTGTAAGCGACATCGCTGTTGAACAGGCTGAACCCACGAATGGTGAACTGCTCGTAGCGTCCGCCCGCCGGGTTGGTGGCGCGGACCGAGGGGTCGCTGGCGATCAGGTCGCCCAGGGTCCGCGCCTGCTGGTTCTTGACCGTGGTGCTGGTGTAGGTGGTCATGCTGAACGGCGTTTCCATGAAATCCCGCGAGCCCAGCAAGCCTTGGGAACCGCGCCGTGCCACCTGGCCGCCGGCATACGCCGGACTGTCCGTCGCCGCCGCGGCGCCGAAAATCGAGGTGGGTGCCAGTTGCAGGCTGCCGCCTTCCGGCGCTGGCATCAGGATGTACGCCTGCTCCCCCACCGGCTGCAATTGCAGGCCGGATCCGCGCAACAGCCGGGCAAACCCCTCTTCCACGCCAAATTCCCCCGAGAGCCCGGCGCTGTTGCGACCACTCACCAGGGCCGGATCCACCGACAGGTTGACTCCCGACATCCCGGCAAAGCGGGTCAACGCCGCGCTGAGGCTGCCCGCCGGCACCTTATAGCTGCGCCGGGTGGCCTCTTCGGCCAGGCTCGAGGAGATAAAGAAGGGGCTGGCGCTCAGGCTCAACATGAGGCTCAGGTTCAACAGCGGACGCCAGCCGGCAAAGGCTGGGCGCAAACGCAAAGGTACAACTGCGGACATTGGAAAGCGCTCTCGTTTTTGTTCAGTTGCCTTGAATGACAAACGAGACAAAAAAAGGGGACAGGCCTCAGGCTCGATTCCTGACAAAACTTTCACCCCCCATCTGTGGCGAGGGAGCTTGCTCCCGCTGGGGTGCGAAGCGCCCCCAAAATGAAGCGAATAACATCAACCTGACACACCACGGGGGCTGGTTTGGGGTTGCTGCGCAACCCAGCGGGAGCAAGCTCCCTCGCCACAGGGGTATGACTACTCGTCTTTATTGCGTACCGGCCTCAGGCCAGTTTTTTGCGAGGCGTCAACGTCACCCAGTAACGAGTGCGCATGTGCACGTCCAACGGCAGGCTGGCGGCAAGCAGCGTGAGGATTCGATCCGTGTTATCCAAGCGGAAGCTGCCGGTAATTCGCAACGGCTCCAGGCTGTCGTCCCAGCGCAGCACGCCGGGGCGGTAGCGGCTCAGCTCCCGCAGGAAATGCCCCAGCGGCTGGTCCTGCGCAACCAGTACCCCGTCACGCCAACCGAGCTGGGCCACGTCGAACGCCCGCACCCGCCCCGCGCCTGAGGCCTGGAAATTGACCTGTTGGCCTTCTTCCAAGCTCAGCGAAGGCCCGCGCAAGGGTTGCAGTTGCGCCGAACCGCTGAGCACCGACACCCGGCAGTCGCCGTCGGCCAGGTACACACAAACCTCGCCACGATTGACCGTGATGAGCCCATAGGGTGACTGCACGGACAGCGGCGTGTTCCCGGCGAGCCTGAGGGCCATCTCACCGCGCACCAGCTCCAGGCGCCGCGCCTTGAGGTCCAGGTCGACAGCGCTGTCGGTGTTCAATTGCAGCGTACTGCCATCGACCAGCGTCCAGCTTCGTTGCTCGCCCGTGGCCGTGTGCAAGTCAGCGCGCCAGACCTCCAGCGGCAGCGCTCGCCCCAACAGCCAGGCACTGGGGACCAATGCAGCGACGCCCAATGCACGCTTGAGCACCGCGCGCCGGGCCAGCGCCGGACGGTCCAGGGTTGCCATGCCCAGGGAGGCTGGCACCCCGGCAAAGCGCTGGCGCAATCGCTGGGCCTTCTGCCAGGCCGCCTCGTGGTGAGCGCTGCTGTCGCGCCAGCGTTGCAGGGCCGCCGAGTCGAACGTATCCCCGTCGAATTCCATCAGGGTCAACCAGCGGGCAGCCGCCCGTGCCGCTTCACGGGCCTCGGGTGATGGCGTCGACGACATCAGAAGTCCACCAACAGGCAATGCTCGTAGGCCTGGGCCATGTAGCGCTTCACGGTGCGCTCGGAGACTTGCAGGCGCTCGGCGATTTCGCGGTAAGCCAGGCCTTCGAGCTGACTCCAGAGAAAAGCCCGCCGCACCAGGGGCGGCAAGCCATTCAATAATTCGTCCAGGGCTTGCAGGGTTTCCAGCAGCAGCCAACGCTGTTCCGGCGACGGCGCGCAGGCTTCAGGCAGGTTCGCCAGGGCATCAAGGTACGCCTGCTCCAGATTGCGCCGGGTGTAGAAATTGCTCAGCAGGCGTTTACCGATGGTCAGCAGGTAAGCCCGGGGTTCTTGCAGGTCAGCCAAAGGCTGGGCGCTGGAAAGCACCCGCAGGAAGGTATCCTGACGCAGGTCCGCCGCATCCCAGGCATTGCCCATGCGCCGCCGCAACCAGCCTTCCAGCCAACTCCCGTGGTCACGGTACAACGCATGGAGGGAATGCTCCGTGGGCGTAACTGCATCACACATGTCCAGAGCCTGCGCAAAGTCTTAAATGAGACTGATTCTAATTAATGTTCGCGCGTTAATCCAAGCTCTTTATGCAATGTGTGTCTAAACACGGGGATAGGAATTGATAGAGGGCCCTGTGGGAGCAAGCTTTGCTCCCACAGGCAGGTCTTTTGCGGGCCAGTACTATCAGTGGCTGGCGTGCAAGGTCTTCGCCACCTCAGGCATGGCCGAAGAGTGGTGGTTGATGATCTTCCACTGGCCATCGAGGCGCTCGTAAAGGAAGGTATAGCGCGCCTGGACTTCGCGCTTTGAACCATCGACCTGGGTCAGGGTGAAGGTATAGACGCCACTGTCCATCGCCGCATCGGGGCCCAGGTGGCGGATCTCCCGGTAGTTGATTTGTCCGACCGGTTTGCCGGCCAAGAAATGCTCGAAGTAATCCTGAATCTGCGCCGGCGTGTTGCGCACCTTGTTCGAAACAGTCGGTTGCAAAATCGCATCCGGGGCATAGAGGCCGGTCACGGCGGTGGCGCTACCGGTTTGCAGCGCGGCGTTCCAGCGGTCGAACAGTGCGGCGACCTCCCGATCATTCACGTTCTTGGGCTGCTCCGCCACGGTGCGATACACGTAGGGTGTGGCCTCGACAGCCTGGACAAGCGGCGCGGTCAGCAGGAAAAAAGCAGCGATGGCACAGGTTTTCATTTTCATCAGAAGGCTCCTTTGGGTTTCAATGAGCCCACTTTGCCGGCCTTCCCCGCCTTCGCCATCGGCCAACCGGTGCCAATCGCCTATGCCATTCGGCAGATAGGCCCGGTGCCGGTGACACGTTTTAATGACGCCACCGCGAACCGCCCGATCTTTTTCACGCTGGAGTGCCCCATGCAAAACCCACCCCATGATCCCGGCAGTGCCCTGGCCATCCGTAGTCAGTATCGCCAGTCGCAAAGCCGCGCCGCGCGCCTGGGGTTGTTGCTGGGCACCGGTCATGAACTGACGCAGTTGCCACTGCCGGCCATGCGTCAGCGGGCGCTCCAACGGGCGTGCGCGTTCATGGCGATGGACCATGGGCTGCTGCTGGAGTGGACACCGGACAACACGTTGCGCACCCTCGCCAGCCACGGCAGTGCGGACCGCGTCGACCTGCTCGCCAAACTGGCCCAGCCGCAGACACCCGGCCCGAATTGGCTGGAATCCCCCGGCAGCGCCCTGCCCCAGGCTTTGCGGATTCCATTGCGTAGCTCCGATGGCGTGGCGTTCGGGGCGTTGCTGCTGGGCAACAGCGTCGCCCTTGGCGCGCCAGACAACGAAGACATCGAGTCGCTGCAATTACTGGCGACGCTGTTGGCGGCGCACCTGGAGAACAGCCGCCTGCTCGAAGCCCTGCAAGCCCGCGAGCGGACCATGTCCGAGTTGGTCCACCGCTTGTTCAGCGCCCAGGAAGACGAACGCAAGCGCGTGGCCTACGACCTGCACGACGGCCTGGCGCAAAACCTGGCCGGGTTGCACCAACGCTTGCAGGGTTTCGCCGGCCGCTGCCCGTCGCTGCCGCCTGCACTGGCGAGCGAGTTGCAGGCCATCCTTGATCTGGCCCAAGGCTGTGTCGGCGAAGGCCGACAATTGATCGGCGGCCTGCGCCCCCACGTCCTGGATGATTTCGGCCTGTTCAAAGCCGTCGACAAAGAGGCCGATCGCCTGCGTGACGCGGGCCTGACCGTGAGTTGGGCCGAACAGAGCAGCGCGCGCCTGCCGGGCAACACCGAGATCGCCCTGTTTCGCATCGCACAGGAGGGCATCAACAATATCCTCAAGCACGCCCAGGCCAGCCACGTGCACCTGGGGCTGGCAGTGAAAGATGGCCACGCGTGCCTGCGGGTGGAGGACGATGGGCGTGGCTTCGCTTTGGAGCAACCCATCGAGACCAACGGCAGTTGCCATCTGGGCCTGGCTGCCATGCAGGAGCGTGCCAACTTGCTGGACGGCCACCTGACCTGTCGCAGCCAGCCCGGCGGGGGCACCCGATTGCTTGCCAGCGTGCCGCTACCGGCCCACGGAGTACAGCCATGAACCGACCTTTGCGCCTGCTTCTGGCCGATGACCATGAAGTCACTCGCACCGGGTTTATCAGCATGCTCGCCGGCAACCCGGGATTTGAAGTCGTCGGCGAAGCCCGGGACGGCCAGGAAGCCCTCGACCTATGCGAGCGGCTACAACCGGACATCGCAATTCTCGACATCCGCATGCCGGTCCTCAACGGTCTGGGCGCGGCGCGGATCCTGCAGCAGCGCCAGCCCGGGGTCAAAGTGGTGATTTTCACCATGGACGACAGCCCCGACCATCTCGAAGCCGCCATCGGTGCGGGTGCGGTCGGCTACCTGCTCAAGGATGCCAGTCGCGATGAAATGCTCGACGCCCTCAGGCGCGTTGCCCAAGGCGACGAGGCGCTGAATAGCTCAGTCAGCGCGCGCCTGTTGCGCCGCATGGCCGAGCGCGGTGCCGGTGGCGCCCCACAGGTCCAGGCCCTGACCGCCCGTGAGCGCCAGGTATTGGGATTGGTGGCCAGCGGCTTCAGCAATCGTGAAATCGGTGAAAAGCTGGGCATCGCACCCGGCACGGCCAAGGCCCACGTCGAGCGCGTCATCGGCAAGCTGGGCGCCGCCGACCGGACCCAGGCCGCCGTACGCGGCATGGCCCTGGGGCTGGTCGCGCACGCCGGGCAATGGCCATGAGGTTTCTCGCCGCCCGCCGCTGGGCCGACCTGCCATTGCGGGGCAAGGCCCTGGTAGTGATTTCCCTGCCCCTGGTGGTGCTGTTGCTGTCGTTGGTGCTGATCTATATCACTGAACGCCAGACCGCACGGGCCGAAGAAGATGTGCGCCGGGTGCTGCTGGTCCAGGGTGATATCCAGACGGTCCATACCCTGCTGGCCGAGGCCGCGGCCAGCGTGCGCGGTTACCTGCTGACCCGGCGCGAAGATTTCCTGCCCAGCTACGAACAGGCCACTCCGCTGATCCAGGCTGCCTTGCAGCGCCTGGATCACAACATTCGCGATGCCAGGATGCGCGAGCACCTCAAGACCATCACCCCGCTGATCGCCGACAAGCTCGACGGCTTGGTCGCCTTGCGCAACGGCAAGCGCGACGACCCCGAGGCCATCACCGCGATCCTGATCGAAAACAAGCAGGTGCTGGACGTGCTACGCGAGCAGATCAGCGCCATGCGCATACGCGAGGATGGCCTGCTCGCCGAGCGCAGCGCCGCTGCCTCGGCCACGCGCATGCGGCTGTTGTTCGCCACGTTGCTGGCGGCGATGTGCGGGTTGCTGGGGGCCATCGTCGCGGTGCTGTTCCTGTCCAAGGGCATCGTCGCCCGGGTCCAACAGGTGCAAGGCAACGCCCAGCGCCTGGCCTTGGGTCAACCCCTGTTGCCACAACCGCCGGAGCAGGACGAAATCGGTCAACTCGGCACGCGCCTGGTGGAGGCCGGGCAGTTGCTCGCCGAACGCGAGCGGGCCCTGCGCGATAACGAAGAACGCTTGCGGCTGATCATCGACGGGGTGAAGGACTATGGGATCTTCGCGCTGGATGCCCAAGGCTACGTCACCACCTGGAACGCTGGCGCGCAGCGGATCAAGGGCTACACCGAGCAGGAAATCCTTGGCCAGCACTTCTCCCTGTTCTACTTGCCCGAGGAATGCCCGGCGCACCCGGACATGGCCCTGCGCGAAGCCACCCGCGACGGCCATTATATGGAAGAAGGCTGGCGTTGCCGCAAGGACGGCAGCCGCTTCTGGGCCAGCGTGGTCATCACTGCCCAATACGACGCCACGGGCGCGTTGCGCGGTTTTTCCAAGATCACCCGCGACATCACCGACCGACGCGCCGCCGAAATCGCCTTGCGCACCGCCCGCGAGGAAGCGGAAAGCGCCAGCCGGGCCAAGAGCGAATTCCTGTCGCGCATGAGCCACGAACTGCGCACGCCGTTGAACGCTATCCTCGGCTTCGCGCAACTGCTGGACATGGATTCCACCGCCGGCCAACGCCCCCAGGTCAGCCACATCCTGCGGGCCGGCCAACACTTGCTGGCGTTGATCAACGAGGTGCTGGACATCGCCCGGATCGAGGCCGGGCGCCTGCCCCTGAACATCGAACCGATCGCGCTGGCGACGGTGCTGCACGAAGCCTTGACGCTGGTCTCACCCATGGCCGCCGACGCCGGGATCCACTTGGTCGACCTGCCCGCATTGCCCGACGACAGCGGTGTGCTTGCCGACCGCCAGCGCCTGGTGCAGGTGTTGCTCAATTTGTTGTCCAACGCCATCAAGTACAATCGGCCTGGCGGTGAGGTACGCCTCGAAGTCAGCGTCCAGGCCCATCAGGTGAGCATCGCCGTCCACGATACCGGCCACGGCATCGCCCCGGAACAACTGGACCAACTGTTCAAGCCCTTCGAACGCCTGGGCGCCGATCCGCAGGTCGAAGGCACCGGCCTTGGCTTGTCCTTGAGCAAGAACCTGCTGGAGATGATGCAGGGCAACCTGCAGGTCCACAGTGAGCCCGGGCACGGCTGTTGTTTTACCCTGCAACTGCCCGCCACCCAGGTGATCGGCACGCACTTGCCACCCATCGCCGCCTTGGCCGTGACGCGTGCGCCCGTGGACTTTCACGGCAAAATCCTCTGCATCGAAGACAACCTGTCGAGCCTCGCACTGATCGAGACCCTGATGCAACGCCGACCCGGCATCCAGTTATTGTCGAGCATGCAGGGCCAAATGGGCCTGGACCTGGCCCGCCAGCACAGCCCGCAACTGATCCTGCTGGACGTCACCCTGCCGGACCTGGAAGGCCTGGAGGTCTTGCGACGCTTGCGTCAGTCCCCGGCCACCGCGGCCACGCCGGTGCTGATGATTACCGCCGATGCCAGCGACCTGACCCATCGTGCCCTGCGTGACGCCGGAGCCACGGCGATCCTGACCAAACCTATCCACATCCAGGCCTTCCTCGGCCACCTCGAACACTATCTACCGGAGCCCGCATGAATCGCGACTTGCGCATCCTGATCGTCGACGATCAGCGCCCCAACCTGGACCTGATGGAACAACTGCTGGCCCGCGAAGGGTTGCACAATGTGCTGAGCAGTACGGAACCGCTGCGCACGCTGGACCTGTTCAACAGCTTCGAGCCGGACCTGGTCATCCTCGACCTGCACATGCCGGCGTTCGACGGCTTTGCCGTGCTGGAGCAATTGAACCGGCGCATCCCCGCCAACGATTACCTGCCGATCCTGGTCCTCACCGCCGACGCGACCCGTGACACGCGCCTGCGGGCCCTGGCCCTCGGTGCCCGGGATTTCATCAGCAAACCCCTGGATGCGCTGGAAACCATGCTGCGCATCTGGAACCTGCTGGAAACCCGGGCGCTCTATAAGGCGTTGCGCGAGTTGATCCCGGCCCAGCAGATCGAACTGTTGCGCCAGCACCGTCCCGCCGCCGGCCCGGTCTAGCCTGGCGGCCATTTCAGCGAGGCCATCGAAGCATGGAAGTCACCGAACGCACATCGGCAAACGGCCTGCAAGCGCACATTCGCGGCGAGCGCCTGGCCACTTCCGACGGCGTATCGAGCCAGGAGATCCTGGTGGAGATCTTTGTTCGTGAGCGCAACGAAGCCCACATCGTCGTGCCAGCGGTGGCTGAACCGTTGCTCGTCTGGGTGTTGTCCGGGGAGGCCATTGTCGAGGAGCGCGCCGGCCACGGCGAATGGGAAACGAATACGGTGCGCCGCGCGGACTTTTTCCTGACCACGTCCCCTGATCCCTATGAGATGCGCTGGCAAGTAACCAGCCCTGAGCCGTTCGTGGTCATGCATGTTTACTTGGGCCTGGCGTTGCTGGAACGCGCCATTGCCGAAACCGGCGGCAGCGGCGCAATCCAGTTGCGGGAAGTCTCTGGCGGGCAGGATGAAGTCCTTTCGGCCTTGCTCGAACAGATTCGCGTGGAGTTGACCCGACGCGGTGAACCCAGTGCCTTGCTGATCCAGGGCGTGGCGCAATGCGTGGCGGTGCATCTGGCGCGGCATTACCTGGATGCCGAAGCCGAGGATATGTCCGGCCGCAACGCCCTGCCCGCCTTCAAACTCAAGCGCGTCATCGGCTTGATGAAGCAACGTCTGGCCGAACCTTTCTGCCTCGCTGACCTGGCCCACGCCATTGACCTGAGCGAATACCACTTCAGCCGCCAGTTCAAGCGCGCCACCGGCCGCTCACCCTCCCAGTACTTCATCCAACTGAGAATGGCCCTAGCCCGCCAATTGCTGATGGAAACCGAGCGCAGCGTTATCGATATCGGCCTGGAAGTCGGGTATGGCAGCGCCAGTCACTTCTCGCAGATCTTCCGCCGCGAAGTGGGCGTGGCGCCGAGTCATTACCGTAAGTAAGGACCACGCATCCCCTGTGGCGAGGGAGCTTGCTCCCGCTCGGTTGCGCAGCGACCGCAAGATTTTGGGACCGCTGCGCGCTCCAGCGGGAGCAAGCTCTCATGGAACAAATTACAACTTGCTGATTTTTAATAAAAAATTTCTGCTGAAATAAATCGGCCATGTGTCTCAGGTAGGTAAGAACACTCCCTTTGTGGCGAGGGGATTTATCCCCGCTGGGCTGCGCAGCAGCCCCCAAAACCAGGCAACTCGGTGTGCCAGGAAGATTGAGTTGACTGCTTTAGGGCCGCTGCGCGCCCCAGCGGGGATAAATCCCCTCGCCACAGGGCCTTGTTCCCTGCGCGACAGCGCAGCGTCGAAGACGCGGCGGGGACTCCTCGCCACAATGGGGTTCTTGGCCGATGTCGAGATACGGCGCTTACTTGATCCGGTAGTGAAAGGTATTGCGCACCGCCGGCACCGTCACCGCCTTGCCATCGATGATTCGCGGTTGATAACGAAACGTCTGGGCAGCGGCCAGGGACGGTCGGATGAACAAGGGGTGGCAACCGTCGATGACCTTGGGGTTATCGATCCGCCCGTCCGGTGTCACGCTGTATTCCACGGTGCAATCGCCTTCCAGGCCCTTGTCCAGGGCGCGTTGCGGATAGTCCGGGGCTTGTTTGCTCAGCGGTTGGTAGCTACGGCTGTCGGCGGCGGCCTGGCGCGCTTGCTCGGCTCGGCGTTGCTCGGCGAGTGTTTGTGCCTGCTGGGCCTGGCGCTGTTGTTCGGCGGCCTGCTGCTCGGCGTCTTGCCTGCGGCGTTCGCTTTCCTGGCGTTCGCGCTGCTGTTGTTGGGCCTGTTGCTCACGCTTTTGCGCCTCGACGCGTTTACGGGCCAGGGCCGCCTGTTCCAGTTTCTGCGCCTGGACACGCGGATCGACAACAGGCTGGGTGGGAGCGGGGCGCGGCGCTTCTACCGGCGCCGAGGTCGGCTCGACCGGCGATGCGACAGGAATAACAGCGGCCGGTGCAGGCGCTTCGGGTATCGGTGCCGCCGGCAACATCACCAGTTGCGTGCGCAACACCCGGGGCACCTCGGCGGAGGGCTTCTCCACGCTCCAACCCAGTACCAACAACGCCACCACACCCGCATGCAGGGCCACGGCGAGCCCCGCCGCCAGGCTGTTTTTCCAAAAGCTGCGACCCAGCGCAGGCACGCTCAAGGAAGGACTGTGCATGATCGTCGCCGTCATTGCGGTGCCTCGGTCACCAGTCCCAGGTTGCTCACGCCGCCCTGCTGCAACGCGGCCATGGCCGCGACGACCCGGCCGTAATCGGCATGCTCGTCGGCTCGGATGTACACCTGGGTATCGCTGCGCTCGGCCACGACCTGCGCCACCTTGGCGCGCATCTGCTCCAGGTCCACGGCACTGTCGGTCTGGTGGTGGGTGTCCAGTTCACCGCCCAGGTTCCAGTAGTAACCGCCCTCGGCCTTGACCGACAGGGTGAGGATTTGCTGGCGACTGTCGGTGGCCAACGCTTCGCTGGCGACCTTGGGCAGTTCGATCTTCACACCCTGGGTCAGCATCGGCGCGGTGACCATGAAAATCACCAGCAGTACCAACATCACGTCGATGTACGGCACCACGTTCATCTCGGCCTTGGGGCCGTGCTTTCGTTGTGGCTTGACGAGCATGTGCCCTCTCCTTTCAAGCGGCCGCGGCCAAGTTCGCCGGGGCACCGTGCAGCTTGCGATGCAGACGCGCCTGCAGCTCGTTGCCAAACGCGTAGTAACGGGTCAGCAGCGTCTGGCCACGGGCCGCGAAACGGTTATAGGCAATCACCGCCGGGATCGCCGCGAACAGGCCGATGGCCGTGGCGATCAGCGCCTCGGCAATGCCCGGCGCCACGGTGGAGAGACTGGCCTGCTGCACTTGGGAGAGGCCGATAAACGCATTCATGATCCCCCATACCGTGCCAAACAAACCGATGTAAGGACTGACCGAGCCCACGGTGGCCAGAAACTGCAAACCCTTTTCCAAGTGGACTTCCTGTTCGCTGATCGCCACCTGCAGCGACCGCTCGACGCCTTCCAGCACCACCTCGGGCGTACTGGAAGGCTGGTTGAGCTGAGTGAACGCCAGCAAACCCGCCTGGAAAATCGGCGTGACGCCACCGTCTTCTTCGCGCGCTTGTGCGTGTTCCCGGTACAAGGGCAACAGGTCCTGTGCGCCGCGGAAACGCTGCATGAAACCGTTGAGCTGCCGCTCGTAGCGCTGCAGCACGGCGCTGCGCTGGATAATCAGGTACCAGCTCAATAACGAGGCCAGTAGCAACGTGAGCATGACCGCCTTGACCAGCAGACTCGCGTCACTGATCAGGCCCCAGATCGTCATGTGTTCCAAAGTGGCTTGCATGGTTGAAACTCCTGTCTGGCGGTTATTCGATGAAATGTTCGTGACCGGTTGATGACAACGTCGCTCAAGGCAGGCCCAGCGCTTTCGCGACGTCGGCCCAGGGCACGAACTTGAAGTTCTGGGTCTGCTCGGGCATGCGCTTGCGGCCATCCTGGACCACCAGCATGCCCTGGCTCCAAGGCCCGCCGAGGTTCACCGAGGTCACTTCCAGGCCATCGGTTTCCGACGCGCCATCAATCCCTGCGGCCGCGTTCAGGCCGACTCGGAAGGCGCCGCGCACGGCGAAAGGCGGCTCGGCGTCGAGCACCAGGTAGCTGTCGTTGCCCTGGCTGGAGATCACCAGGTAGTCGCGGCCCTTGGCCTGATACAACGCCATGCCTTCGACGTCGGCGTGCAACGGCGGGCCGACCTTGATCACACTGTTCAAGGTGGCCGGCTGTTCGGCCCGGGCATCCACTGTCCAGACGCCTACGTCCTCCTCACCCAGAAACAAGCGCTGGCGCTGCTCATCGGCCACGCACCCTTCGGGCTGGCTGGCGACGCTGAACTGACGCACCAACTGGCCGCGCACTACACCGTCCGGCGCGCTGAGGCGGTACTGCTCGAAGCGCCCGTCCTTGCCGTTGGCGAAGGCATACAGTTCACCTTCGGCCGGTTGGTACAAGCAGATGCCGTAGATGTCTTTCAAGGAGGTCGCAATCTCCCCCGCTTCGCGCAACTCGCCGCTGGTGCGGTCGATGCTGAACAGGCTCAAGCTGTTGCGATCGCGGTTGCTGGCCACCGCCAGGTCGACGGTTTGCGTGCCCAGTTTGAAGTTCGCCCGCACATCGACGTTATTCAGGCGCCCGACCGGCAGTTCCTGCAGCAACTTGCCTTGCAGGTCATAGGCCAGCAAGCCTTGCTTCTTGTTGGTGCCCAACACTCGGCTCAGCCCGGGCGTCGTCGGATGAACCCAGATCGCCGGGTCATCGGCGGCATCGCCCTGGCGGGCCACCGGTTCGCTCTGGGCGATGGCAGCTACAGTGGGCAGTACCGGCGGCACTGGCAGCGGCGTGGGTTTCCAGCTGATTTGGCCTTGGTACAGCTGTCCGGTGTCATCGTCGCGCAGCAGCACGTCGATGCCGGTTTTCGTCAGCCGCGCCGCGAGGTTTTCCGGCTCCTTCAGGCCTGCCAACGGCAGACTGGCTTTAGCGCTCCAACCCGCTTCCTGCTGCTGATACACATGCAGTTGCGCCGCTTCCGGGTCCAGCCCCAACAGGCCTCCCGGCAGCACGGCCATGGCCCCGGCGCTTTGCTGGAGGTCGCCGAACGGTGCACGCATCGCCACGGGCACCCGCACGGACTCGGCCTCAGAGGACGCCGGATAGGCCCACCAACCCACCCGCTCCTCGTTGACGAACAATTGATTGGCGCTGTCCTGCACCTGGCAAGTCTTGGCGTCCGGCGGCAATGGCAGGCCGCGCACCCGTTGAGCGCTGTCGCTCAGGCGCTCACCATTGCCGACCAGCCATTGCTCGCCCTTGCCCTCCTCGCCGACCAGGAACACAAACAGGTTGCTCGCCTCATCGCGATAAAGGCACAGGCCATTGACCGGGAAATCCCGCGCGGGCAGGTACAACGGCATGCCCCACTGACGGTTTTGTGGGTCGAGGCTGACGACCAACGCTTGCTGGCGCGAGCTGTCGAGGCTGGCGACCAGCACGTTCGAACCCAGGGCCCGGCTGTCGAGGCCGTCGAAGGTGCCTTTCAGGCGCGTCAATTCGCGACCTTGGTCATCGAGCAAGAACAAACCTTCGCGGGCACTGGCCAGCCGCTCGGTGGTGGCAACGCCTGGCAAAAATCCCAGGGCGTTGAGCGACAGTTGCTGGGCTTGGGGCCAGGGTTGCAGCTTCAGCTTGGGCGCTGGGGAAGCGGCCAGGGCGGTGACCGATGCCAGGCTGATCAGCATTGTCAGCAGGCAGCGCTTGGGTAGAGACAACATCGTGTTCAACGGAAGAATCCTTGTCGTTGGGCCGAACTCAAATGGGCGTGTTGCTCACTTCCGTGGCGAGGGAACTCATCCGTGGGAGCAAAGCTTGCTCGCGACGCAGACGAAGCAGTTTTCCAGGCAACCGAGGCGCCTGCATCGCGAGCAAGCTTTGCTCCCACAGCCAAATCCTCTTGCCACAAGTGATCAGGTTCGCGATTCAGAAATGGGTAAACGTCAGCCCCAGCTTGTACGTCGGGCCGTACTCTTCGTACTGGCCGTTATAGGAACGATGGCCGGTGTAGACGAAATACGACTCGTCGGTGAGGTTCTGGGCCTCGAGACTGACTTGCAGGTTCTTGGTCAGCGAATAACGCGCACTGAAATCGACGAAGGTCTGGGCGTCGACGTGCAGGTCATGATCGCGGTCGCTGATGGACGCCAGCTCGAACAGGTACGCAGACTTGTAGTTGGCCGACAGCCGCAGGCTCAGCTTGTCGTTTTCCCAACCCAACATCAGGTTGCCGACCGTGTCCGACTGATTCGGCAAGTCGATGCTGCGCTTGCGCTGGGTGCCACTGGCCTGGTCGAAACCTTCGATCTCGGCGTCCGAACGGCTGAAGGTGGTGTTTGCGCCTAACAGCAGCCCGTTCCAAGGCGCCGGCAACCAGTCGAATTTTTGTGAGTAGGCCAATTCCAGGCCATACAGCTTGGCGCTGTCGCCGTTGGCGTAACTGTGGGCTTCGGCGAAATCAGTCCAGGCGCCAGTGCCGGCCAGGTCGGTGTTGTAGACGAAGTTCTTGATGTCCTTGTAGAACACAAAGGCCGAGACCGTGCCCGCGTGACCCATGAAGTGCTCGATGCCCAGGTCCAGGTTGCTCGATTCCAGCGGCTTGAGGTCCGGGTTGCCGAAAGTGGCCTCGTCATCGTCGATGACAAAACCCGGCGCCAGTTGCCCGAAGGTCGGACGCACCACGGATTTGGTCCACGCCGCACGCACCTGGGTGTTCTTGTCCAGTTGGTAACGTGCATGCAGGCCCGGCAGCCAGTGATGGTACTTGCGTCGGGTCTCGGTATCGGTAAATACCCCATCGGTGGCGCCGGTGCCCTTGGCTTCGAACTCGGTGCCTTCGTAGCGCATGCCGGCAATGAGACGCCAGTCATCGATGTCGACGGTGTTCATCAGGTAGCCGGCGTTGATGTCCTCGCTCATCTTGAAGTCGTTGACACGGGACTCTTGCTCGTCAAAAAAATCATCGCGATTGAGGCCGCCCAACAACTGCTTGATGGCATCGGCGCTGATGCCCGGGCCGAAGCGGCCGAGGCGATAGTCCACGTTGCCTTTCTGGAACTGCCCAAGGTTCAGTTGCTCGTCGGTGAAACCCAGGTCGTCGAAGTCCTCGTAGACCCAGGCATCGAGGTCGTTGTCCTTCTCGCGTCGGCTGACTTTGCCACCGAACTTGACCTGGGAGGCATAACCCCCGAGGTCATAGTCCCGGGCCAGGTCCAGGCGCAGGTTTCTCTCGGTATCGGTGGTTTTTTGCTCTTCCCAGTCCACTTTATCGAGGCTGAAGTTGGCCGGATCGTAGAACCCCGAGCCGATGATCGGCCGTGGCTTGTCGTTGTCGTAGAAGCCGCCGTTGAAACCATCGATGCCTTTGAAGGTGGCACCGGCGATGTGGCCGGGGCTGTCTTCGCTGGATTGGCTATAGCCGCCCTGGCCACTCAGCGTCCAGAGCCCGAACAGGCGCTCGCCGCCGAGTACGTAGGATTGGATTTCCTGGGTTTCTTCACGCTGCTTGAGTTTGCGCTCGCCCTCGGCATCGCCCAACTCGCCCGCCGCTTGCGGGTCTTCGAAGGCAATGCTGGCGGCGTTGCGGGTTTCACTGTCCTTGTAGCGGCTGTAAAGCGTGCGCAGGTAATAGCTGCTGACGTCATCGGGCTTGTAGTCGAAGTTCAACCCACCACCGGCCCGCTCGCGACGGATGTCGTAGTCGCGCTGTTCGAACTCTTCGAGGCGTGAGCCTTGCTCGAAATCCCAGGCACCGCCGGTTTCGACGTTGTCCGAACCGAAGTCACGCTTCTGCCAGCTCAGCGCCGCGGCCACACCGAAGTTGTCGATGCCATCGCCCAGGCTGAAACGGTCGCTGATGGCGCCGGAGAATTTCGGGCTGGTCTGGCTGGTGTTCTTGTCATAGCTGGCTTCGCTGCTGCCGGTGTAGAACAGGCCCTTGTGGTCGAAGGCCGAGAGGCTTTTGACGTCCACCGTGCCGCCCAGGGAGTTGGCGTCCATGTCCGGCGTCAGGGTCTTGATCACCGACAGCGACTGCACCAGTTCCGCGGGCAGCACATCCAAGGCAACGGCGCGACGCTCGCTTTCCGGTGCCGGCACCAGGGTGCCGTTGATGGTCACGCTGTTGAGGTCCGGCCCGAGGCCGCGCACGCTGACAAACCGACCTTCGCCCTGGTCGCGTTCGACGCTGACGCCCGGCAGGCGCTGCACCGCTTCGGCGACGTTTTCATCCGGCAGCTGTGCCACGCCGTCGGCATGCACCACGCTCTTGATGCTGTCGGCGCTGCGCTGCTCCTTGAGGGCCTGGTCGATACTGGCCGCCTGGCCGACCACTTCAACGTGTTCAGTGGCGCCGGACGCTTGCTCGGCGGCGCTCAGTCGCTCACTGGCAATGGCCATGGCCATGGCCAACGCGGTGACGGTGAAACCGACGAGCCCGGCAGTGCTTGTGCGGTGATACATGGTGATCCTCCCCAGGAATCCGGAAATCCGCCAGGCAATGGCCCGGCAACTGGGAGGGCACGCTAGGGGTGAGGAATGACGGTTCTGTGACAGGGCTTGGCTGGAGGGACTGCAATCGGCTGATTTAGGGGGGCTCGCGAGCCGGAATGAGCTGAAATGACCTGTTTTACAGGCTCAGGGAATCTGAAGGGCGAGGGAATCACCTTTGTGGGAGCAAAGCTTGCTCGCGATGCAGGCGCCTCGATTCCCTGAAAAACCGCATCGTCTTCATCGCGAGCAAGCTTTGCTCCCACAAAATCCCCTCGCCACAATGAGATAACTGGCGATCTCATGAATAAAAATCCGGATAACCGATGAGCTGATTCGACCTCCCCCACCCCATTACCCACCGTCACCGCACTGTCACATTCATCTGCTGTGCTGGGCCGCATTCCGCTTCTGGCAAAGGACTCCGGCCATGTTCTCCGTGCTCCGCCCGCACCGTTTCAAACTCGCCCTGCTCCTGCTGGCGGCGAACCTCGGGTTGCTCCTGCACTTGGCCAGCGGCGAGCTCAAACCCATCGCCGAATGGGTCTGGCTGGACATCCTCGGTGAAGGTGGCTCGGCGCTGCTGGCGCTGGTCTGGTTGGGGCTGGTATTGAAAAGTCGCCCGGCCGGACGGGTCACCAACTACCTGGTCCTGGGCCTGGGCTGCATCTTCTTTTCCTGGTGGATCGACAGCCTCGACGAGTTCATCCGCCTGCCCGATGGCATCACCTGGGATCACTGGCTCGAATCCGGGCCGATGCCGGTGGGTATGATCCTGCTGACCCTCGGCATCTACCACTGGCACCGCGAGCAACTGGCAATCAACGGACAGATGGAGAAGCGCGAGCGATTGTTCCGCGAGCACCGTCTGTTCGACAAGCTCACGCCGTTGGGTGGCGCGGATTTCCTCAAGCATGAGCTGTCCGCCAGCCTGGAGGACAGCCGCCGTCGCCAACAACCGCTGTCGCTGCTGGCCTTGGACCTGGATAACTTCACCGCCATCAACCAGCGTTTCGGCCACGGCGAAGGCGATGCGGTATTGCAGGCGGTGAGCCAGTTGCTGGTCTTGAACCTGCGGCGCCAGGACCTGCTGTGCCGCCTGGCCGGTGATCGCTTCGTGGTGCTGCTGCCCGACACTGGCGAAAGCCAGGCCCGGCGCCTGGCCCTGGAGCTGGAAATCGCAGTGCGCAGCCTGGCCCACAAGACCCGGCAACACAGCGAACGGCTGCAGCTAGCCGCCAGCACGGCGGTGGTGATGGCGTTCGACGAATCCCCCGACGCCTTGCTCAAACGCCTAAACCTGGCGCTGGCCCAGTCACGAACCACGTTGGCGAAAAGCGCATGACGCTCAAGACCTGCTGGTACGAAACCGACAGCCGCTTCATTCCCGGACATTATCAACCAGCCGCGTTGATCGACCTGGCGTTGTCGCGGGACATCGACAGTCACCGCCTCCTGCGCGGCACTGGGCTGTTTCACGACGATATCCTCGCCGGACAGAGCCGCGTCAGCCCACAGCAATTCCTCGGCCTGATCGACAACAGCCGGCGCCTGCTGGATGCCAGCGACAGCAGTTTCCTGTTTGGCCAGCGGCTGTTGCCGGGACATTACGGCCCCGCGAGCCACGCCTTGCGCCACGCGCAGAATCTGCACCAAGCCCTGCAGACCCTGATCGACCAGCAGGCATTGCTCAGCCCGTTGGCGGCCCCTCGGCTGCTACTGGACGAGCACTACGCCTATGTCCATTGGCTGGACAGCTGCGGTGCCTACGATCAATGGCGCTTCGTGCTGGAAGCGAGCATGACCTCGATGGTGGCGATGAGTGCCTGGCTCAGCGGCGAGCGCCTGCCCTGGCAGTGCAGCTTTCGCCACAGTGAGCCGCGTTACGTCGAGCAATATTGGGTGCACCTGGGTGAGCACACGCAATTCGACCGTCCCCTGGACCTGATGCGCCTGCCCCGCCACTGCCTCGCCCAGCCCTGGCCCAACGTCTCGGCCACCGCCGGCCAGGTGGCGCGGATCGAAGCCCGGGACCAACTCGATCAGCTGGGTTTCGCCTCAAGTTTCCTGGATTGCCTCTACGACTACCTGCACGCCCATGTGCAGCAGACGCCGAGCCTGGAACAGACCGCCCAGGCCTTCGCCATGAGCCCGGCGACCCTCAAGCGCAAGTTGCACAAGCACCACACCGGATTCCAGCAACAGGTGGACCGGGTGCACACCCATGTGGCCTTGTATCTGTATCAGGTCAAGGGGTTCAGCAACGAGGAAGTGGCGCAGTACTTGCGCTTCAACGATACGGCGAATTTCCGCCGCTCGTTCAAGCGCTGGACTGGCAGTACGCCGAATCTGGTCCGGCAATTGCTGATGTTGGGCTGAACTGTGGGAGCAAGGCTTGCCCGCGATGCAGGCGCCTCGGTTCACCAAGGACCGCGTTGTCTGCATCGCGGGCAAGCCTTGCTCCCACAGATAAACTCGCTATGGGTTCAATGCCCGCGAATGTAATGCTCTAACTGTCGGATCAAGTCCGCCTGCTCGACAATCGCCTCTTTCACCAGGTCTCCAATGGACAACAGGCCGATCAATTGCCCGTTATCCAATACCGGCAGGTGCCGCAAGTGGCTGTCGGTCATGACTTCCATGCAGCGGTCGATGCTCTGCTGGCTGTCGGCGGTGATCACCGGGGCGCTCATGATGGTCCGTACGGTCGTGCCCACCGATGAGCGTCCCTTGAGCACCATCTTGCGTGCGTAGTCCCGCTCGCTGAACACACCCACCACCTGGCCGTCTTCTATCACCGGCAATGCGCCGACATTTTTCTCGGCCATGATCTGCAGGGCTTCGAGCACCGTCTGCTCGGGGGCGATGCTATGCACCTGCTGGTTCTGCACACTCTTGAGTCTCACCAGTTGGGCGGCGGTTTTCATTGTTCATCCCCGAATTTCAATAACATGTGACCCGCTGTCGTGGCGAGGGAGCTTGCTCCCGCTCGGTTGCGCAGTGACCGCAAAAGCTTGGGGCCGCTACGCAGCCCAGCGGGAGCAAGCTCCCTCGCCACAAAAGCACCCATAAACGCAGCCATTGCGCGGATCAGTCTTCGCCAATCTCCACCACATCACCGTTGAGCCGCACCGGCCACACCCGCAGGCTTTGTTCCGGGTATTCCAGGCAATGGCCGTCTTCCAGGCGGAAATGCTGCTTGTACATCGGCGAGGCAATCACCAGGTCGCCCTTGATGCTGCCGAGCAAGCCGCGGCCGATGACGTTCGCGCCGGACTTCGGGTCGCGGTTGTCGATGGCGTACAGCGGCTTGTCCTCATGCTCCGGCAGATAGAGCAACGCCACTTGGCTGCCATCGTGCCAGGCGACCACGCCGGAGTTGGGCACGAGATCCTCGCGACTGCACAGGACGCGCCATTGCAAGGATTCTTGAGCGATACGAACGACGTTTGACTGGCTCATCAGAGCACCTCCTCGGTAACGGGAATCAAGTGGAGTTCATGGGCATGCACCGGCCGACGCTGGCCGCGCTCGCGGACGAAATGGACGTCCGGATCGCCGCGCTTGTCGTTGACGAAGGTGCGGAAACGCTTGAGCTTCTCCGGATCCTTCAAGGCGTTGGCCCATTCGCATTCGTAGCGGTCGACCACCAGTTGCATCTGCGCTTCGAGCTCGGCGCCCAGGCCCAGGCTGTCGTGGATGACCACGTCCTTGAGGTAATCCAGGCCGCCCTCCAGGCTTTCGCGCCAGACCGATGTGCGTTGCAACTTGTCGGCGGTGCGGATGTAGAACATCAGGAAACGGTCGATGTAGCGGATCAGCGTGGCGTCGTCCAAGTCGGTGGCGAACAGTTCGGCGTGGCGTGGACGCATGCCGCCGTTGCCGGCCACGTAGAGGTTCCAGCCCTTCTCGGTGGCGATCACGCCGACATCCTTGCTCTGGGCCTCGGCGCACTCGCGGGTGCAACCGGACACCGCGAACTTGAGCTTGTGCGGCGAGCGCAATCCTTTGTAGCGGTCCTCGATGGTCAGCGCCATTTGCACGCTGTCTTGCACGCCGTAGCGGCACCAGGTGCTGCCCACGCAGGATTTCACCGTGCGCGTGGATTTGCCGTAGGCGTGGCCGGTTTCGAAACCGGCCTCGATCAGCTCGGCCCAGATGTCCGGCAACTGGTGCAACTGGGCGCCGAACAGGTCGATGCGCTGGCCGCCGGTGATCTTGGTGTAGAGGTCGTATTTCTTGGCGACCACACCGATGGCGATCAGTTTGTCGGCGGTGATCTCCCCACCGGCAATCCGCGGCACCACCGAGTAGGTGCCGTTTTTCTGCATGTTCGCCATGAAGGTGTCGTTGGTGTCCTGCAACGGCACCAGGGACGGGTCCATGATTGGCTGGTTCCAGCACGACGCCAGGATCGAGCCCACCGCCGGTTTGCACAGGTCGCAGCCGGTGTGGCCACGGCCGTGCTTGGCCAACAGTTCTTCGAAACTGATGATGCCTTCCACCCGCACCAGTGCATACAACTCCTGGCGGGTGTAGGCGAAATGCTCGCACAGGCTCTTGTCGACGCTGACGCCACGGGCAATCAATTCATGCTCGAACACCTGCTTGACCAGGGCCGCGCAGCCACCGCAACCGGTACCGGCCTTGGTGTCGCATTTGAGCTGGCCGAGATCGGTGCAACCGCCGTCGATGGCCGAGCAGATCGAACCCTTGGTGACGTTGTGGCACGAGCAGATCGTGGCGGTTTCGGGGAGCGCCGCCGGGCCCAGGGTCGGAGCACCTTCGGATGATGGCAAGATCAGGCTGGCGGCATCCTTGGGCAAGGCGATGCCGTTCTGCATGTATTGCAGCAAGGTGTCGTAGTAGCTGTTGTCACCCACCAGCACTGCGCCGATCACGCGCTTGCCGGCGGCATCCACCACCAGGCGCCGGTAGCTGGCGCTGGTTTCGTCGATGAATTGGAAGCTGCGCGAACCCGGGGTGTTGCCATGGGCATCGCCGATGGAGCCGACGTCCACACCGAGCAACTTGAGCTTGGTGGACATGTCGGCGCCAGTGAAGGCCTCCGAGCTTTCGCCGCACAGGCGGGCCGCGACGTTGCGGGCCATTTGGTAGCCCGGTGCGACCAAGCCGAAAATGCTGCCGTTCCAGGCCGCGCATTCGCCGATGGCGTAGATGTCCGGATCGCTGCTCTGGCAATGATCGTCGATCACCACGCCACCGCGTGGGCCGATCTGCAGGTCGCTCTGACGAGCCAAGGCATCCTGGGCGCGGATGCCGGCGGAAAACACGATAAGGTCGGTTTCCAGGAAATCGTCGTCACCAAAATTCATCCGATAGCGGTACTGCTCACCGGCACTGATGGACTGGGTGCCCTTGGACAGGTGCACGCCGACGCCCAGGCTTTCGATGCGCGCCTTGAGGGCCAAACCACCCTGCGGGTCCAACTGCACCGGCATCAGCCGTGGGGCGAATTCCACCACGTGGGCTTCCAGGCCGAGGGTCTTGAGGGCGTTGGCCGCTTCCAGGCCCAGCAGACCTCCACCGACCACCACGCCACGGCGGGCGTTGCTGGCGGCGGCGCGGATCGCGTCCAAGTCTTCCAGGGTGCGATAGACCAGGCAGGAATCGCCTTCAGCGCCCTGGATCGGCGGCACGAAGGGATAGGAACCCGTGGCGAGCACCAGCTTGTCGTAGCTGAGACGCTCGCGGACAGTCACGACTTCACGGGCCTGGCGGTCGATTTCCAACACAGGTACACCCAGGTGCAACGTGACGCCCGGGGTCTGGTACAACGACGCTTCGCCCAAGGCCAGGGACTCGGCATCACGCCCGGAGAAATACTCGGACAGATGCACGCGGTCGTAGGCACGCATCGGCTCTTCGCTGAACACATGCACGCGGTAATGATTGAGGGCACCGCGCTCGATCAATTGCTCGACACAGTGATGGCCGACCATGCCATTGCCGATCACGATCAGCGTTTGCAGCTTGTTCAGAGAAGCAACGTTGGAATTCATAAAAAGCACCCGACAAAAGCCCATCACGATTTTGGAAGCAAAAAAAAGACGCCTGAAACCTTGCGGTTCCAGGCGTCTTTGCCTGTTCTGTGCGGTATCGGTCCGGCGACTGCGCCCTGACCTACCGTTATCCCCCGGCCTGCTGGCACTCGATCTTCGTTGACCGACGGGGCTGCCCACTCGACTGTGTTCGCGGTGGGCCTGGATAGCCTCTTGCAGCGAGCGTGCCAAACCTCATCGGCAACCCTATCCACGCCCTCCCCTCCACCGACAATCCCCTGTGGGAGCGGGCTTGCCCGCGAAGACGCCCGCCCAGTCACCGCAAGCCGAGCGGTATTCGCTTCGGTCTCGCTAGCGCCAACAACTGCCTTGCGATGGTGCGAGCCTGCACGAGCGGCTTCATAAAAGTGCAGCCTTTCAACCCCTCCAGCAAAAATCCTGAACCATCGCCAACCCCGATTTTCACAATAAGTGAGGAGCCCGTCCGGTCGCTGTAAAGCCAATCACGACGCCAGGGCCGTGGCTTGCTGTCAAACCCGAGAGAAAGGAGATTCAAAGATGAAAATCAATGAAATCATGAGTCGGGAAGTACGCACGATCTCCCCCGATACGCCCCTGAGCGAAGTGGCGCAGATCATGCGCCAGGCCGACATCGGCGCGCTGATCATCAATCAGGACGACCGCATGGCCGGGATGATCACCGACCGCGACCTGGTGGTCCGGGCCATGGCCGACGGCATGGACCTGAACACCCCGGTCAGCCGGATCATGAGCGATGAGGTGCGTTACTGCTTCGACGACGAAGAGATCGACCATGTGGCCAAGAACATGGCCCAGATCGAAAAACGCCGCCTGCCGGTGGTCAATCGCGACAAACGTCTGGTAGGCATGGTCTCGCTGGCCAATGTCGCCAGTTGCAATGCCGACAAGCTCAGCGCCAACCTGCTGCGCGGCGTCGCACGGCCACACTGATCCCTCCCAAGGAGTTGTGGAGCGAGCGCAATGGATGAGCAAAGCCCTCCTGTCGTGGTCATCTGTGGTTCCACCGCCGGCGTTGGCCGCGCCACGGCACATCGGTTTGCCGTCGCCGGCTACCGGGTGGGGCTGCTGGCCCGGGGCGAACAGGCGCTGGCGGCCACGGCAGAAGAGTTGACGCAATTGGGGGCGACCTGCCTGGCGATCAGCGTCGACGTCGCCGATGCCCAGGCGGTAGCCGACGCGGCACAGCGAATGGAGCGAGAACTCGGCCCGCTCGGTGTCTGGGTCAATTGCGCCATGGTCACTGTGTTCTCTCCCATTCGCCAACTGAGTGCCGAGGAGATCCACCGAGTCACCGAGGTGACTTACCTGGGCACCGTGCACGGCACCCTGGCGGCGCTGGACCTCATGGCCCGGCGCAATCGCGGGGTGATCATCCAGGTCGGTTCCGCCCTGGCCTACCGCGCTATTCCGCTGCAAGCGGCCTATTGCGCGGCCAAGTTCGCGGTGCGGGGCTTCACCGATTCACTGCGCTGCGAACTGCTCCACGACCACAGCGACATCCGGGTGTGCATGGTGCAACTGCCGGCGATCAACACACCGCAGTTCGATTGGGCGCGCAATAAGTTGAGCAAGCGCGTGCAACCCGTGCCGCCCATTCATGACCCGGACGTGGCCGCCCGGGCGATTTTCAGCGTGGTCAAGCGCACACCCCGGGAGCTGTGGCTCGGCGCCGCCTCCGTGAAGGCCATCGTCGGCACCTGCTTGATGCCGGGACTGCTCGATCGCCTGATGGCCCGCAGCGCCTATACCGGGCAAATGACCCAGGAGGACGATAACAGCCAACGGCCGGACAACCTGTACGAATCGCAGGAGCTCTCGCACCGCACCCGCGGGCGCTTCACTGGCCGCTCGCGGAATTCGGCGCTGGCCCTCAGTTCCACCCAGGTCTCGACGTTGCTGCTGGTGACCGGAGGTCTGCTGGCCGTGGTGCTCCTATTGTTCTGAACCGGTGCGGCGCCACCATCGATAGCCATAGCCATTCAAGGTCAGTTGCAGATCGTGCGCAGTCGGATATTGGCTGTCCGAGATGATTTCCTTGAAGCCTTGCAAGTCCAGGCCGGCCAGCTTCACATTCAGCGTGTCGTTGCTCAGGTTGGCCAACATCACTGAAGTAGCCTCGCCCTCATGGGCTATGGCGAATACCGCCGGATGATCGACCGTCAGCAGCCGGACTTCGCCGTCCCCCACTTCCGCCAGGCCGGCCCGGGCCAGCAGCAGGGGCCGCACCCGCCCCAACAACGATTCAGGGGCATTCAGCTGGTCCTCGACGTTCACCTGCGTGTAGGCAAAGGCTCCTTGATCGATCACTGGCGCGACGAGGCGCTGGGCCGATGAAAAGCCAGCGTTGGCCTGGGTGTTCCATTGCATGGGCGTGCGCACCGAGAGACGCTCGGGACGGGACAAATCGTCGCCCATGCCAATCTCCTCACCGTAACGCACGATGGGCGTGCCCGGCAGCGACAACAACAGCGCCTGGGCCAACGCCTGATGGCGCACATCACCCTCCAGCATTGGCGCCAAGCGTCGGCGAATGCCCCGGCCATACAGGCGCATGTCCGGCTCTGGGGCGAACACTTGCATCACTTCCTCACGCTCCTCTTCGCTCAAGCGCTCCAGGTCGAGTTCGTCGTGGTTGCGCAGCCACACGGCATAGTTGGCACCGTCCGGCGGAGCGGGACGGCGGGTGATGGCACGCTGTAGGGGTTCGGCCTGGCCGCGGGCCAACGCCAGGAACATATGGTTGTTGACCCAGAAATCCAGCACCAACCCCAAGCGCTCGCCGTTTCCGAAGTAATGGCTGTAGCGCTCCGGTTCGACGTCGACCTCCCCCAGCAACACGCCTTCGGGATTGATGGCGGTCATGCACTTGAACAGCCGGTCCAGTACCCAGACACCCCGCTCTTCATTTTCGCCACCGGCCTGTTCCACCAAGTGCGAAGCGGCATCCAGGCGAAAACCGGCGATGCCGAGTTCGAGCCAATGGACCATGATGCGCTCCATTTCCTCGACCACACGCGGGTTCGCCAGGTTGAGGTCCGGCTCATGACGATAGAACAGATGTCGATAGTACTGCCCGGCCTGTTCGTCCCATTGCCAGATACTGTCTTCCACCGACGGAAAAATCGGCTGGTTGCCATCATCCACTGGTGTGTCGGACCACACGTAATAATCCCGGTAGACACTCTCCCTGTCGCGCCGCGCCCTCTGGAACCAGGGATGTTGATCGCTGGTGTGTTGCGCCACCAGTTCCAGGATGACGCGCATGCCACGCTCCCCGGCCTGGACGATTAACTGGCGCAGGTCCTCTTCACTGCCGAAACGTGGGTCCAGGGCCATGAAATCGCTGACGTCATAACCCGCGTCCTTGAATGGCGAGCGGTACACCGGCATCAGCCAGAGCGCGCCAACACCCAGTGCCTTCAGATAATCCAAGCGCTGGATGATGCCCTTCAGGTCGCCGCGTCCGTCGCCATTGCTGTCGGAAAACAAGGATGGATCAATCTGGTAAATCAGGGTGTTTCGGTGCCAGTTGGCTTTCATCGGTCACTCCTCATCGGCACAGGATCACAGCCTGCTCGGCGGCCAGCCGGCCGCTGAACACTCGACCCTCGTCCACCCCGTCGCTGGCGATTTCGACCTGCCAGGCGTCGGCCAGGGGGAACGTATGTTCGCTGTCGGCGAAGTTGATGCAGACCAGCCGCTCATCGCCATCGCAGTGGCGACGATAGGCCAGTACTTGCGGGTGCGATGGCAGTTCCTCCCAGGCGCCCAGGCGCAACGCCAGACTGGCGCGACGACAGGCCAGCAGGCGCCGGTACAGCGCCAGGGTGGAATCGGGGGTTCGTTCCTGCGCCTCGACAGCCAACACGCCGGCCTGTGGCGCAAAGGGCAACCATGGCGCCGCCCCGGCCCAGCCATGGGGCGCCTGGACAGTCCAGGGCAACGGCGCCCGACTGCCATCCCGGCCGCCCGGGTCGACGCGGGTCTGGGCCGTGACCACGGTGTCTTCCAGGCCCAGTTCTTCGCCTTGATAGATAAACGGCGTGCCGCGCAGCGTCAGCAGCAGGACCGCAGCGGCCTGGGCCCGGCGCAACGAACCGCCGTAGCGGCTGCGGTGTCGGCTATTGTCGTGATTGGACAGCACCCAGGTTGGCCAGGCCTGCAACGGGCCAAGGTCGTTCTCCACCTCGCGTATGCACATGCGGAACACCACCGGGTCCCAAGGGGCGTCCAGAGGCGGAAAGTTGAACGACATGTGCAGCTCGTCGCTGGCACCGTAATAGGCCGCCACCTGGGCCGTGGAGCGAATGTTCACCTCGCCGATCAACACCCGCTCGCCGGGGTAGCTGTCCACCAACCGACGCAAGCCGCGCAACACTTCATGGCTGTACGGTTGGTCGTTGATCTTGACCATGGTTTCGCCGGCCATGCACCGCGGATCGTCGGCGAAGCTTGGGTCCTTGCCGACGCAATGCACGACATCGACGCGAAACCCGTCCACGCCTCGCTCCAGCCAGAAATGCAACACCTGGTGCATGGCCGCCACCACGTCGGGGTTGTGCCAGTTGAGGTCGGGTTGCTGCGGCAGGAAAAAATGCAGGTAGTACTGCTGGCTGGTCTCGTCCCAAGTCCAGGCACTGCCGCCATCGATCGAGGCACGCCAGTTGTTCGGCTGGTCGCGCCAGATGTACCAGTCGCGCTTGGGGTTGTCGCGGCTTGCGCGCGACTCGATGAACCAGGGATGTTGGTCCGAAGTGTGGTTGGGCACGAAATCCAGCAATACCTTGAGGTCGCGCGCGTGGGCTTGGGCGATCAGCTCGTCCAGATGAGCCAGGGTGCCGAACAGCGGGTCGACCTCGGTGTAGTCGCAGATGTCATAGCCCGCGTCACACATGGGGGAACGAAAGACGGGAGACAGCCACAACGCATCGACGCCCAGGCGTTGCAGGTGATCCAAGCGTGCGGTCAAGCCGGGAAGATCGCCGATGCCATCGCCGTTGGCATCGGCAAAGGAACGTGGATAAACCTGGTAGATCACAGCGTTCTTCCACCAGGGCGAAGGGAAGGAGTTGGGCATGTCGCCTCCTTTGATCGCGGTGTTTGGTGGGCAAGACCGCAGCCCCGCCGGATGTTCCTTTGTTGCGGAACATAAATTAAGAACCGGATAACGCGCTCGGGGTTCGTTTTTTTCTTGAGGGAGGCCCGGCAGGACCGAAAGGAATAGGCTGTCGCTATCGCGAGCAGGCTCACTCTCACAATGGATCGGGGCAGGTCGCAGAGATGGGTCGGTTGTGACACCGCTTCGCGAGCAAGCTTTGCTCCCACAAATGGATCGGGGTATGACCGCAAAGCCAAGCCGGCTATAAGGTCCCCAGATGCCCCCACAGCGGGGATTGGGGCTGGCGCAGCACAAAACAACCGTGGGAGCAAAGCTTGCTCGCGATTGCGGCGGCTCAGCTTGAGGAGATGTCGACGGTCCTGTTCACCATCGCAACGATACTGACCATCAGCTCGTCCTTCGCCTCGTCAGCGCTGATTTCGCCGCTAGCTGCGGCGTTGGACAGCGCCTCCGCCGCCCCCAGCATCGCCCGCAAACCCGCCTGACCGATGCCCTTCGGGCCCGCGAACGGCTCCAGCACCGCGCGGCACTTGTCGAGGAAAATGCCCTCGTAGTCGCGCTTGATGCGCTCCAGCTCCGGCGAACTGGTCAGCGCTGCGATCACCCCGGGAATTTCCCGACCTTGCAACTGCACGCATTCGACGTAGGAAGAAGCGATCACCGCCGACCGGCTCTGCAAGGTGTTGTCGCTGGCATCCAGGGCAGCGTCCATCAGCGCGGTCTGGCGCGCATCGAAATCCTGGTACAGCGCCGCCAGCAGCCCGGACCGGGTAATGAAGTGATCGTAGACGATGGGCTTGGTCACCCCGGCCTGGTCTGCCAGTCGAGCCAACGTCAGGGCATCGCTGCCCTCCTCGCGCACCAGCCGCCAGGCGACCTCCAACAATTGGCGCTGCCGGTCGTGCCGGGATAAACGACGACGAGGTGAAGGCTGTGAATGTTCGTCAGTGCTTGACATGCTAACTTTACCAACCGTAACTTACTAAGCGTAACTTAAGCATACCTGTGTTCAAGACCCCGTGACCAGAAGGAGTTTCGCCATGCATGCACTTATCGTCGTGGCTCACCACGATCCGCGCTCCCTCACCCACAGCCTGGCCCGAAAAATCGCCGAGGGCGTCACCCGCGCCAACCCCGCCGATACGTTCGAGATCGCCGACCTGGCTGCCGAAAGCTTCGATCCACGCTTCGGCTTTGCCGACCATGCGGTGCACCATCGCGAGGCCCCGCCGCCTGCCGATGTGCTGGCCGAGCAAGCCCGAATCGACCGTGCCGACGCACTGGTTTTGGTCTATCCGATTTATTGGTGGTCGATGCCAGCGCTGCTCAAAGGCTGGATCGACCGGGTGTTTTCCAACGGTTGGGCATTCGATTTCAGCCTGGACAAGCCATTTATCCAGAAGCTGCAACACATGCGCGTTCATCTGGTGGGCGTCGGTGGCGCCGATGCCGACAGCTTCCAGCGCCACGGCTACGACGAGGCGATGGTCACCCAGATCGATCATGGCATTTTCGGTTATTGCGGTGCCCAAGTGGTCAGTTCCCAGCGTTTACTCGACTCGGAAACCGCCGATCCGCAGATGCATTTACAAGCCGCCAGCGTGATTGGCCAGCGGTTGTTCTCAACGCTCGACGTGACCCGCGCCCGCGACGGCATTCGCCCAGGACCCAGCGCTCAGAGCGCGCGACCATGGGCGGCCGACAGTGGCGTGTCACGCCCGTAGATGTCCGGGATGTACACCGCCTGGCCCTGGCTGTCCGCCTGTGCCGTCCAGTAACCCAGCAGAATCGGCACGGGCCGGGTCAGCCTGAATTCATGGGTCGACTCACTGGCCAGCAAGGTGTCGGTGCGGACCCGTTCGGCCGGGCTGACCAGCAGGTCGCGCAGGTGCATCACCTGCTCGATCCGCACGCAGCCTGAGCTGAACGCCCGCGGGCCTTTGCTGAACAAAGACTGGCTCGGTGTGTCATGCAGGTACACCGAGAACGGATTGGGAAAGCGGATCGCCATTTTGCCCAACGGGTTCTTCGGGCCTGGGTCCTGGCGCAGCATGAGATTGCCAGGGTGCTCCCAGTCAATGTCCTCCGCCAGCAACGGCAGGCCTTCACTGTCGAGGATCCGCAGGTTATGGCGGGTGAGAAACTCCGGATCACGGCGAATCTCGGGCAGTTTGTCCTCACGCATGATGGTCGGCGGAATGGTCCAGGTCGGATTGAGCGTCAGGCGGGTGACATGGGATTTGAGCAACGGTGTCTGCCGTTGCGCACGGCCCACCTGGGTGCGGGTTTGCCAGATCGGCGCGCCGCCCTGGTAAACCGTCAACTGCGCTGCCGCCACGTTGACCAAGATGCTGTCGGTTTCCACATCCTGGGCCAGCCAGCGCATGCGTTCCAGGTTGATGCGCAACTGCTCGCGGCGCATGGCCGGGCTGATGTTCAGCTCGGTGACGGTCCACGGTCCGACCACGCCATCGGCCTGCAACGAATGCTGGGCCTGAAAGCTCTTCATGGCGTCCACCAGCATCGGGCTGTAGTGCTCGTCGCTCACTGGCGGCGGCGCACTCAGGTAACCCTCGTTGAACAGCCGCTGGGCCAGGGCCGGCACGCGGGCGTCCTGTTTGTCCGGTTGCAGCAACGGCCCGCCCGGCACCGCTTGCCATTCGGCCAGAGGCTGTTGCCGTAACCGGGCATAAAGGCTGCGCAGGTTGCGATAAAGGTCCAGGTTCGGTCGGGCCTGATCGAAGGCATCCGCCACGTTCTGCAGGCCCCGCCCGGCGATGGCCAGCACCACGGCCTGGTGATCCTGGGGCGACGGGTTGGCCCTCCATACCGGTTCCAGTCGGTCTTGAGACAGATAACCGAAACGCAGGTCATGCAAGGCTCGCAGGTAACGTTGGCTGATGGCGATGTCGGCGCAACGAGCACCTTGGGGCGAGCCCTCGGCCGGCAGGTTGTAGTGGGTCGGATCCAGGCCGTCATCCGCCAGTAGCTGTAACTGATCGTGCAACGCCTGTCGTCGTTCATCGTCCGACCAGACATCCTGGCCTGCGTTTTGCTGATAGAACGCCTGCAAGTCGAGCAACGTCGGAAAGTCGACACCCACCGCGACGTCCGGGCACGCGATCGCCAGTTGCGTCAGTGCGGCCTGCACGAGAGCCGGGTCGCTGTCTTCAGCTGTGGCGACCAATGGCGCAGTGAGCAATAAAAGGCTCAGGTAACATGCGGACTTTTTGAACAACTGCTTTACTCCAATCCATGGCCGTCTCGTTGACGGTGAATTTTGCGACAGGTACGACCCGCCATCATGCAAACAAACGAAATCGGACGGGATGCCGCGAACGAACACTACGCTGGAACCGCTTCGCCTGTATCGGGCTTTTTGCGCCTATTCTGCCTGGTCATGCTGGGCCTGGGTGTCATTTGCAGCCCGGCATTGGCGGAAAAAAAGGCAAAGTCGAAAACGCTTTACCACAGCCTCGCCCAGGCAGCGCCGGAACTCAATCCCCTGGCGCTCAAAAGTGCCTTGAGCGCCATGCAATGCGCGGTCGCCAATGGTGCCGGCCAGGCTCGCCACCTGGCGGTCATCGACTACTCACAACCCTCCACGGCCCGGCGCTTGTGGATCTTCGACCTGCGCCAGAAGAAGCTGGTGCTACGCGACCTGGTGGCCCACGGGCAAAGGTCCGGAGAAAACTTCGCGACGCAATTTTCCAATCGTCTGGGCAGCTACCAATCCAGCCTGGGCCTGTTTCGTACCCAGGAAAGCTACCAGGGCGCCCACGGTTATTCGCTGCGCATGGACGGCCTGGAGCCGGGCTTCAATGACCTGGCCCGTGATCGGGCGATCGTGATCCATGCCGCCGACTACGTGAACCCGTTGTGGAGCGTGCGCCAGGGACGCATCGGGCGCAGCCAGGGCTGCCCTGCCGTACGTCCGCAGGTGGCGCGCCAGGTGATCGACAAGCTCAAGGGCGGTCAATTCATGTTTTCCTGGTACCCCGACCCAAGCTGGCTCAAGCGTTCGGCCTATCTCAACTGCCAGCCGCAACAGGTTGCCAGCATCTTGGCTACCAGCGGCGGTTAACAGCATCTCTGTGGCGAGGGAGCTTGCTCCCGCTGAGCTGCGTAGCAGCCCCAAGCATGTGAGTGCTTCGCACTCAAGCGGGAGCAAGCTCCCTCGCCATAGGGATTGCGTCGGGTTCGCCTGCGGTTAAAATGCCGGCCTTTCGAATCCCTGGCGTTGCCTGAATGAATTGCGTAGTCCTTCAAACCCTTCACGACCATTTGCTGACAGCCCTGGAATCGGCGCCGGAAGAAACCCGTCGTCTGTTCCATGGCCGTGGGCGCTGCTGGCCAGGGCTGGAGCAGATCACCGTCGATTGGTTGCAAGGGGTGCTGCTGGTTTCGCTGTTCAAGGAACCGGACTCCAAGCATCTGGACGATTTGAGCGCAATGCTGCTGGCGCTGACCACGTCGCCGGCCTGGCAACACAGCAACGCCCATACGCTTGCCGTACAACACCGTTACATGCCGCAGAGCCTCACCCAATGGCTGGTGGGCGAACCCATTGACGAATGGACCCTGACCGAAGGCGGCCTGTTTTACCGGATCGACTTGGGCAAAAAGCAGAACAACGGCCTGTTCCTCGACATGCGCTACGGTCGCGACTGGGTGCGAGCCAACGCCCAGGGTAAACGTGTCCTGAACCTGTTCGCCTATACCTGTGGTTTCTCCGTGGCGGCGATCGCCGGGGGCGCGCAGCATGTGGTCAACTTGGACATGTCCCGGGCGGCCCTGAGCCGCGGTCGTGACAACCATCGGCTGAACGGCCATGACCTGAGCCAGGTGAGTTTCCTCGGCCACGATTTGTTCAAGTCCTGGGGCAAGGTGATCAACAGCGGTCCATATGATCTGGTCATTATCGACCCGCCGACGTTCCAAAAAGGCAGCTTCCTGCTGACCAAGGACTATCAACGAGTACTGCGCCGCCTGCCGGAACTGCTGGCCGCCCACGGCACGGTGCTGGCGTGCAGCAACGACCCGGCCACCGGCCCGGATTTCCTTATCGACGGCGTCATGCGTGAGGCGCCAGGCCTCGAATTCGAACAGCGGCTGGCGAACCCTCCGGAGTTCCCAGACGCCGATGTGACTTGCGGATTGAAGGTACTGGTATTCAAACAGGCTGCGTCCATCAGCCATTAGGCCGCTTTCGAGCAGAAGCCTGCACCTGCATCGCGACCGGCCAAGCGCCAGTCCTCCAGGACCAGCACTTGGCCAAGCCACGCCACGCCACGCCACGCCACGCCAATCAGGCGGCCATTCGCTCACACGCCTCGGCGCATGACCGGCAAGCTTTTGCACACGCCTGGCAGTGCGCCGGTTCGTGTTTGCCACACTCCTCGCCACACGCTCGGCAAATTGCCGCGCACACATTGCACAGTTGGGCGGCGACGCTGCTGTCGCGCTTCATGAGCGTGGCAGCGAGCCGACATAGGTCAGCGCAGTCACGGTCCAGCTCTATGCACTTAGCCATCATTTGCACGTTCTGCTCACGCAGGCAGGCTGCAGCGCAGGCTTCACAGGCCAGGGCGCAGGCGGTGCATTCGGCTATACAGGCCTCGTAACGACTGTTCATGGGAATCTCCTGTTGCAAAGGTCGATGGGGGTACCGCACATGAAAACAGGGGCGGTATAAGGTCCGACTCGGCCGTCAATCCGGAGGTTTCGGGAGAATAATTACAATTTTGTCAGCCGCTCAGACCACCAGCGTCAGCCATGCCGACACCAACAGCAATACCGCCATGACGCGGTTGAAGCGCCCCATCGCCGCGGCGGAACGACAGAACCTTGCGGCGCCGCGCCCCAGGTAGGCCCAAGCGGTCATGCAGGGAATCGAAATCGCAAAGAATGCGAGGGACAACCAGAGCACCCTCTGCGTACGGTCCGCCTCGGCACCGGCGAATACGCTCACCACCGCCAACGCCATCATCCAGGTCTTGGGGTTCACCAACTGCAACCCGGCCGCCCCCGCCAGGCCCAGGCGCGGCCCCTCGACCGGACGGTCCGGGTCGATGGCCTCAGCCGGTGCGCGGAAAATCTGCCAAGCCATCCAGCTCAGCCAGGCGATGCCCGCCCATGAGAGCAGCGTCTGAATCGTGGCATGGCGCGCCAGTACATCGCCTAATCCGGTGCCGACCAGAAGCACCAGCAAGGCCGCTGCCGCACAGGCACCGAGGATGATCGGCATGGTGGTTGCCAGGCCGAAGCGCGAGCTATGGCTCAGCACCAGAATATTGGTCGGGCCCGGGGTGATGGAGGCGACAAAGGCAAACAAGGCAAACGGCAACAACTGGTCCATGACGCAACGTCTCGGTGAATGATCGTAGAACTGATCATCCCGATGTTGCCGGGCTCAGTCTGGAACAATTGAGCAGCGCTTGCGGTAGTCCGCCGGGCTCAGGCGATAGGCACGCTGGAACCAGCGACCCAGGTGGCTTTGGTCGGCAAAACCGAGCATGGCCGCCACCGCCACGGCGCTCTCGCCACCGGCCAGCAGACGCCGGGCACGGGCCAGGCGCAACTGGATCAGATAAGCATGGGGCGCCAGGCCGAAAGCGGCCTTGAAGGCACGAGTCAGGCGGAAACGATCCACGCCGGTGACCCGTGCCAGGTCATCCAGGCCGATGTCTTCGCTCAGGTGACTGTGCAGATAATCCCTGGCCTGCTGCGCCACCAATGGCAGCCGCGGATCCGGGTTGATCCGCGTGCGCCAGTGCAGGTGTTGGGTCAGGTTGGCTAACAGAGTATCGAGGGCCGTCTGGCGCACGATGCGGATCTCTTGCTCATGCAGGCTCTGGAACGCCAGCGCCGTGGCACTCGCCAATCGCGCATCGTCGGTCAGGGTGGCGGCGAATCCCAGCTGGGCGTTGTCCGGCGCCACATCGAACAAAGAACGCAGCTCGCGCTCCAGCCATTGGGGCTCCAGGTACAACGTGCGATAGGTAAACCCGTGATCGTGGGGCGCGTTGCCGTCATGCAACTCACCGGGTTCGAGCAGGAACACCTTGCCCGGCGTACTGTTGTGCTGCTGGCGGCGACAATGAAACTGCTGCACCCCCTGCTCGGTCACGCCCACCAGATAAGTATCATGCCAATGGGGATCATAGGCATGACCCTCGAAATGCGCGCGCACGGTCTCGATACCGGACGTGGCGTCCTGCTTGAGATCGATCCAGTTGCGCGCCGTCATGCCCTGTCCCGTCTAGTGAATGTGCTCTTGGCAGATTAACTGCTGGAGAGGCGGGTGTCTGGAAGATTTGTGCAAGCCCTATGGGAGCCGAGCTTGCTCGCGATGGTGGTGGGCCTGCTTGAATCAATGCTGAATGTGCCGCCTTCGCGAGCAGGCTTTTGCTCCCACAGGGAAATTTCATAGCATCATGACCGCTTCAGGCATCCGGCGTAATCACCGGCAACACGGTCTCAACCGCCAAACGAGCCAACTCAGCATCCTGCTCAGCCTTGACTCCTGACACGCCAATAGCACCAATGCACTGGCCGTCATGACGAATGGTCACCCCACCTTCAAGCATGCCCTGCAAGTGCGGAGCGCTGAGGAACGCGTAACGACCGCCGTTGATCATGTCCTCGAAAACCTTGCTGTCACGCCGCCCCATAGCGGCCGTGCGCGCTTTTTCAGTGGCGATATAGGCGGAGAGCGGCGAGGCATCGTCCAGGCGCAACAGCCCGAGGGGATGACCACCGTCGTCCACCACACACACCGACACTGCCCATTGACGCTGGTGAGCCAGTTCTTTTGCCGCCACCAGCAATTGTGCAACGTCCTGCTCAGTGAGTACCGCTTTGGTTTTCATGAATCACTCCGTGTTGTGCAACAACAAGCCCGCGAGATAAACCCCACGGGCCGAGGATTATTCGCCGTAGATATCAAAATCAAAGTACTTTTGGCGAATCCTGTCGTAAGTGCCGTTGGCGCGAATGGTCGCCAGCGCCTGATTGAAGCGGCTCGCCAACGGATCGTTCTTGCGTACCGCAATGCCGATGCCCGTGCCGAAGTATTGCTCCTCGGTGAAGTTAGGCCCGACAAATTCGAATTCCGTTCCCTCGGGGCGCTTGAGCAAGCTCTCGTCGATCACCACTGAGCTGGCCATGGTCGCGTCCAGGCGCCCGCCCAGCAGGTCGAGAAAAATTTCGTTCTGCGAACCATAGCGCACGACCTCGGCGCCCGCCGGGGCAAAGTGATCGGTGACATAACGATCGAAGTTGGTCGCCCGCTGCACGCCGATCCGCTTGCCTTTGAGCTGTGCCGGAATATCGTTGATGCCGCTGCCCTTGCGAAACACCAGGCGCGCCGGGATCCGGTAGTAGCGATTGGTGAAGTCCACCGACTTCAAGCGCTCGGGCGTGATCGACATGGAGGAAATCACCGCGTCGACTTTCTTCACCTTGAGCGCGGGGATCAAGCCGTCGAACTCCTGTTCCTGCCAGACGCAACGGACTTTCATTTCGGCGCACAACGCTTGGCCGATGTCGTAGTCGAAGCCGACGATGGCGTTGTCCGGGGTTTTCGAGGCAAAGGGTGGGTAAGCGGCCTCAATGCCGATGCGCAGCGATGTTTCGGCGGCCTGCAGGTTCGCGCCGAAAGCCAGCAGCGAGACGAGACCCAGTTTCAGGGCGATGCGTTTAACGTTCATTCATTTGCTCCAAGTGCGATGTTATTGATTTCGGACGCTCCACAGAAGTCGTCCGTTATGGCAGCAGAAATGTGAACAAGCCCGGGCGATGACTCTGGTGGTCGCCTGCCCGGTGACGGCACAACGGTGATCCGGCCAGCGGCCTCAGACGGCCGCGGTGACAATCAACTCCAGCAGAATCTCCGGGTCGTCGAAGGCCACTTGGGCCGTGGCCCGCGCTGGCGTCTGCGCGGCATCGATCCACTCGCTCCACAGCGCGTTCATGGCCGCGAAATCCCGGCTCATGTCTTTCATCCAGATCTGCACGCTGAGCAGCCGGTGCTTGTCACTGCCGGACGCAGCCAGCAGTTCATCGATCCGTTGCAGCACCTGGCGGGTCTGGCCCTGGATGTCCTGGCTGCAGTCGGCGGCGACGACACCACTGAGCCAGGCCACGCCGTTATGCACGACGCTGCGGCTCAGGCGTGGGTTGCTTTCGATGCGTTGAATACTCATGAAGGTTCCTCGACAGAGAGATGCTCGCCGGCCAATTGGGCGAGCGTGATGGGTTTGAGGGGGGAACGGATGCGGTAATAACCCACCTCGGCGGGCGCGACGTGGCGGCGTTCGGCGATGATCTCGGTGACGCTCAGACCGCACTGGCGCCCCTGGCACGGGCCCATGCCGCAACGGCCGAAGGCCTTGGTCTGGTTGGGGCCCAGGCAACCCAGGTCGACGTACCGACGGATGTCGCCGGCGCTGACTTCTTCGCAGCGACACACCGTGACGTCGTCGGCGGGGATGCGATTCTGTGTCCGGGGGCGATACAGGGCGTCGAGCAGTGGTCGTGCGGCGCGAGCGCGGCGCAAGGCTTGTTGCAGCCGCCCGGCTTTGCCCTGCTGACCGGCGATGGCCAGCGCAGCCAGCCGCCCCTCAAGTTGCGCCACCTGGGCACCGCCGATGGCACCACCGTCACCGGCAATGAAAATGCCCGGCGCGCTGCTTTCCCCCCATTGATTGCGGCGCGTCACCCAGCACAGTTGTTGTTCGCTCCAGTCGTGGGCCAGGCGCAACGACCAACTGACCTGGGTGTTCGGCACCACGCCTTGGTGCAGCAGAATCAACTCGGCGCGAATGCGCTGGGGGCCGCCTTGGCTGTCGAAGCACAAGGCGCGGACCCGATCCGTGCCTTCCACCCGCAGGTTGCACGCACCGCGAAAATGCCGGACGCCGGCCCGCTTGAGTTCCGCCAGCAGCCCCAGCCCTTTGAGCAGGTCGCGCCAGCCGCGCAGCGCCGCGGGAATGTGCCGCCAGGCTCGCAGCAGATCGCTTCGATGGCTGGTGTCCACCAGCGCCTCAAGGACGATCCCGGCACGCAGGTATTGCACCGCCAACAGGTAAAGCAATGGACCACAGCCGGCCAAGACGACTGGGGTGGCCGGCACCATGGCCGCGCTCTTGAGCAATATCTGCCCGGCGCCTGCGGTCATGACGCCCGGCAAGGTCCAGCCGGGAATCGGCATCGGCCGCTCGAAAGCCCCCGTGGCGATCAACAAGTGTCGCCCTTGCAAGACTTCGGCGCGGCCGTCGATCAGGTAATGCACCTCGCATCGCGGCGTCACCTGCCAGATGGCTGCGTTGGGCAGATAGCGGGCACCGCATTGCAGAAAGTTGGCGGCCAACTTCGCCCCGGCCGCGTAGTCGTCACCCAGCACGGCGCGGCTGCGCGGGTCCGCCTGGAGCACTTGGCGATAAATCTGCCCGCCCGGGCTGGCCTGCTCATCCAGCACAACCACGGACAGGCCATGGGTCCTGGCTTCAAGGGCAGCGCTCATCCCCGCCGGGCCAGCACCGATGATAATCAGGTCGATGGCTGCGTTACTCATCGCCACCCTCCCCCCACGGTGCCAGGCAAGCGGCCCCGCGTTGGCGACGTACGCGCATGCCGGCACGCACCGGCACCAGGCACGCCTGGGCATTGGCTTGGCCGTCCACCTCCACCAGGCACTCGAAGCACACGCCCATCATGCAGTAAGGTGCGCCGGGACGAGCGTTGATAGCGCTCTCGCGGGTGTGAAGGATACCGCAGCCCAGCAAGGCCGCCGCCAGGGATATCTCGGCGGGCACCGTCAGCGGCGTACCTTCGAACTCGATTTGCACAGTGCGGTCTCCCAGGGCCAGCGGCCGGAATAGACGGTCAGCCGACATGGCGCACCTCGGCATGCCGGTTGAAACGTTGCAGCCCGAACAGCTTCACCGCCGGATCATCGAACTCGCCGACGATCCACGGCGCCAGGCGCAAGGCATGGGCGGCGGCCAGGGTCACGCCGCTGTGGCAGCTGACAATCGACAGCCCCGGGCAACCTTGAGGCGTTTCGTAGATTGGAAAGCCGTCGGCGCTCATCACCCGCAGCGCGCCCCAGGCCCGCACCAGTCGGACCTGGCCCAACCGTGGGAAACACTGCACCGCGCGCCGGGCAATGGTGGCCATGACCTGGCTGCCGGTGCCGTCATCGAAGCCGGCTGACTCGTGGGAATCCCCCAGTTGCAGGGTGCCCTCGTCGGTCTGGCGCACATAGGTAGTGGGGTATTGCAAAAAGGGTTCGAGCCGCTCTGTGATGAGGATCTGCCCGCGATTCGGTTGCACCGGCACGTCCAACCCGACCAGGGCCCCCAACGCCCGATTGCCGAGGCCGGCGGCCAGCACGACCTGGCGGGCGGACCAGCGCTGGTCGCGAGCCCGCAATTCGAAGCCCGTGGCACCCGTGTCGATAGCGTCGACGTGATGACCGTTGATGAGCCTGACTCCGCGCGACTGACAGCCGGCGTAGAGCGAGCGCAGCAGCTTGAGCGGATTGACGTGGCCGTCCATGGGCGAAAAACAGCCGCCGACCACATCCGGTCCAATGCCGGGCAAACGAGTGCGCAGTTGCGCGTTGTCCAGCCGTTCAAAAGGGTAGTTGCCAGCAAAGGCTTCGCGCAGCCAACCCAACCGATGGCTTTCCTCGGCCATTTCCGCGTCGCTCAGGCACAGCTGGAAACCACCCTGTTGGCGCAGATGAATGTCGATGCCGGTATCGGCTTGCAACGCCGCGGCGAACCGCGGCCAGAGGGCCACCGACTCTCGCGTCCATTGCGCATACGGGCTCATGCGGTAGCCCTTGCCCTGGACCCAGAGCAAACCGAAGTTACCCCGGGCGGCGCGAATGGCGTCGTCGCCTTCGTCGAGTACGCTCACCTGGCGCCCGAGCAAGGCCAGCCCATAGGCGATGGACATCCCCACCAGGCCACCCCCTACGACAATGACATCAGTTTTTTGCATGGATTTGTTATCGCTGTTTTTGACGCCGACCGTTCAATCAGGCGCCAGCCCATGGCTGGATCAATTGGTTTCGATCGATCCTAGGGCGCTGACAACACCTTGAAAAATGCTTTATTTTGGCAACCTCATGTCTTTTTGTTATGGATGGGTCCGCACCATGAACCTCCGTCAGTTGGAAGCCTTTCGCGCCGTGATCCTGGGCCAGACCGTGACCCGCGCTGCCGAAATGCTGCACATCTCGCAACCGGCGGCGACCCGGTTGATCGCCAGCCTGGAAGAGGACATCGGTTTCAGTCTGTTCGACCGGGTCAAGGGGCGACTGCAACCCACCGCCGAGGCCATGACCCTGTATCAGGAAGTGCAGCGTTCGCTGTTGGGCGTGGAACGCATTGCGCGGACCGCACAGGACATCCGCACCCTCAAGCGCGGCTCGCTGCACATTGCCTGTGCACCGGCCATGGGCCTGTCATTCGTGCCCCGGGCGATTGCCGCGTTCATGGCCGAACACGATCAGGTGCAGATATCGCTGGTGGTGCATTCGTCCAGGGAGGTGGTGGACTTGGTGGTGGGCCAACGCTGCGACCTGGGCCTGATCGTGCTGCCCAACACCTACCCCAGCCCCCGCGCCGAAAAGCTGTTGGCGACGCGCATGCTTTGCGCCCTGCCCGCCGGCCATCGCTTGCAAGACCTGGAGACGATCCGCCCGGAAGACTTGCGGGGCGAACCGTTCATTTCCTACCCGCAATCGATTGCCTCGCGCCAGCAGATCGATGCGATTTTCGCCGCCCATGGCGTAGATCGCGAACTGCGCCTTGAAACCCAACTCTCGCTGCCCATGTGCGTGCTGGTCGAACAAGGCCTGGGCGTGGCGCTGGTGGACGCCATCAGCGCTGTCGAATATCGCGGCCACGGCATCGTCTTCCGGGCCTTCGAGCCGGCGATAGAAATGGACTTCAGCATGCTCCTGCCCATTCAAGGGCCGGTTTCCCGGCTGCAAGCCAGTTTTCTGGAGCACATGCAGCGTTTCATCGAAGCACAGGTGCCGGCGGCCTACCGATTCTGAACGGCTCACTCCAGACCCCAATGGATCCACTGATCGAGTCAATCGTCCGCTCACACATCAAAATCATTGACAAAGAAATTAGTTAAGAGAGTTAATGGATCCACAGATAAGAACAACATCCGCCTGGAGATCCGTCATGTACCCCAAGAACGCCTGGTACGTTGCCTGCACCCCCGATGAAATCGCCGACAAACCCCTGGGTCGCCAGATCTGTGGTGAAAAGATGGTTTTCTACCGAGGGCATGAAGGCAAGGTCGCAGCCGTGGAAGACTTCTGCCCCCATCGCGGCGCCCCGCTCTCCTTGGGCTACGTCGAAAACGGCAACCTGGTGTGCGGCTATCACGGCCTGGTGATGGGCAGTGATGGCAAGACCGTCGAGATGCCAGGGCAACGGGTACGGGGATTTCCCTGCAACAAGACCTATGCGGTGCAGGAACGCTATGGCTTCATTTGGGTCTGGCCCGGTGACCAGGCGCTGGCCGATCCGGCGCAGATCCATCATCTGGAATGGGCCGAAAGCGACGAATGGGCCTACGGTGGCGGCTTGTTCCACATCCAGTGCGACTATCGCCTGATGATCGACAACCTGATGGACCTGACCCACGAAACCTACGTCCATGCGTCGAGCATCGGTCAAAAGGAAATCGACGAAGCGCCGCCGGTCACCACCGTCGAGGGCGATGAAGTGGTCACCGCCCGGCATATGGAAAACATCATGGCCCCGCCGTTCTGGCGCATGGCCTTGCGCGGCAACAACCTGGCCGATGATGTGCCGGTGGACCGCTGGCAGATCTGCCGTTTCACCCCACCCAGCCACGTGCTGATCGAAGTGGGCGTGGCCCATGCCGGCAACGGCGGTTATCAAGCCGCGCCGCAATTCAAGGCGTCAAGCATCGTGGTGGATTTCATCACGCCTGAAACCGAGACCTCGATCTGGTACTTCTGGGGCATGGCCCGGCACTTCCAGCCGCAGGATGAAGCCCTCACCGCGTCCATTCGCGAAGGCCAAGGCAAGATTTTCAGCGAAGACCTGGAGATGCTCGAACGCCAACAGCGCAACCTGCTGGACCATCCGCAGCGCAACCTGCTCAAGCTCAACATCGACGCCGGTGGCGTGCAGTCCCGGCGGGTGCTGGAGCGCTGGATCGCACGGGAGCGCGAGGCTCCAGCCGGGTTGATCGCCAGCACTCATCAGCCGCAACTGGCGGAGCAACGGCCATGATCGAAGTCCAGGTCACGGCGCGAAACAGCGAAGCCCTCGATATTTGCAGCTACGAGTTGACCCGGGTCGACGGCGAGCCATTGCCCGCCTTTACCGCCGGTGCCCATATCGATGTGCACTTGCCCGGCGGGCTGATTCGCCAGTACTCGCTGTGCAACCATCCCGAGGAACGGCATCGCTACCTTATTGGCGTGCTCAAGGATCCGGCATCCCGGGGTGGCTCACGCAGCTTGCATGAGCTGATCCAGCCCGGCATGCGTTTGCACATCAGCGAACCGCGCAACCTGTTTTCGCTGGCTCCCCACGCCCGGCGCAGCCTACTGTTTGCTGGCGGCATCGGCATCACGCCGATCCTGTGCATGGCCGAGCACTTGGCCCAGAGCGGCGCGGTGTTCGAGTTGCATTACTGCACCCGTTCCCGGGACCGTGCGGCCTTTATCGAACGCCTGCGCCAAGCACCTTATGCCGACCGGGTGTTCCTGCATTTCGATGAAGAACCCGAAACCCTGCTGGACGCCGCCAAAGCGCTGGCCGCCCCCCATAGCGACCTGCACCTCTACGTGTGCGGCCCTGGGGGGTTCATGCAGCACGTCCTCGACACCGCCAAGAGCCAGGGCTGGCAGGAAGACTGCCTGCACCGCGAGTACTTCGCCGCCGCCCCCACCGATACCCGCGCCGATGGCAGCTTTTCGGTCAAGCTCGCCCGCAGTGGCCAGGTGTTTGATGTACCGGCGGACCGCAGCGTGGTGCAGGTGCTGGAAAGCCACGGCATCGAGATCCCGATCTCTTGCGAACAAGGGGTGTGTGGCACCTGCCTGACGCGGGTGCTGGAAGGTGTGCCGGAACATCGGGACATGTTTCTGACCGAAGCTGAGCAGGCCTGCAACGACCAGTTCACCCCGTGTTGCTCCAGGTCGAAGACACCGGTGTTGGTCCTCGACCTCTAACATCCGAACAACACAAAACCCTGTGGGAGCGGGCTTGCTCCACAGTGTTTACCGTGGATCAATCTGTGCCGTGATGGCTGGGAAAGCTTTTGTGGCGAGGGAGCTTGCTCCCGCTTGAGTGCGCAGCGCTCATCGTTTTTTTGGGGCCGCTGCCCTCCCCAGTCGCGGTCGCCTATACACATTTGACGCTGCCGGCCATCTCCTACGCTTCTGCCGCTGCCGCCGCGGTGTACTGTAAAATTGACGAAGCTGCTGCCTACCAGTATGATCTGCGGTTTCAGT
>NZ_JAGDEZ010000018.1:0-119859 GCF_017498305.1 Pseudomonas sp. OA65 | reverse complement strand
TGCGCTTCCGATCTCTCGTTAGCGGGAGGCGAATTCTACAGCGTTACTCGCTGCTGTCAACACCTCTTTTTCACCGCTTTCGATCGAGAAGACCGAATCGCCGATAGAGCCAAACAACACCGCTCTATCTGCTCCTTCCAAGCCTCGATGAACTGAAGCCCAACATCTTCGAAACCTACTTAACTCATTGAATCTCAAGGAGTTTTCCGTTTCGACTGCGCCGGAAGTGGGGCGAATTATAGACTTCCAGAATCTGCCGTCAACATCTATTTTCAGCTTTATTCAGATTTCAGCGTAATACGCGCGAAAGCCTTCTTTCCGGCCTGACATACATGAGTGGAACCCAGCTCATATATATAGGCGCGATCCACAACCTCACCATCTACACGCACGCCACCCGAACCAAGAAGATCTCGCGCCACCGCCGCATTCTTGACCAAGCCTGCTTTATTAAGGACTGCCGCAATCGGCATATCCTCAGCCGCAACCAGCTCGATCTCCGGCAAGTCATCCGGCAGCTCTCCATCCTTCATACGATTACCCGCCGCACGATGAGCATTGGCCGCAGCCTCCTCACCATGGAAACGAGCAACGATCTCTTCGGCCAGCTTGATCTTGATGTCCCGCGGATTAGCCCCAGCCTCTACATCAGCACGGAACGCATTGATCTCATCCATGGATCGGAAGCTCAACAGCTCGAAGTAACGCCACATCAGCGCATCAGGAATGGAGACCAACTTGCTGTACATGACACCCGGCGCTTCCTGGATGCCCACGTAGTTGCCCAGCGATTTGGACATCTTCTTCACGCCATCCAAACCCTCCAGCAATGGCATGGTCAGGATGCACTGCGCCTCTTGACCATAACCGCGCTGCAGCTCACGCCCCATCAACAGATTGAATTTCTGATCGGTACCGCCGAGCTCAACGTCCGCGCGCAACGCAACCGAGTCATACCCCTGAACAAGCGGATAGAGGAACTCATGAATGGCGATTGGCTGGTTGGTTGTATAACGCTTATCAAAATCATCGCGCTCGAGCATACGAGCTACGGTGTATTGAGAGGTCAGGCGAATGAAATCCGCCGGCCCCATCTTATCCATCCAAGTGGAATTGAAAGCCACTTCGGTCTTGGCAGGATCAAGAATCTTGAAAACCTGAGTCTTGTAGGTCTCGGCGTTATCGAGGACCTGCTCACGGGTCAGCGGCGGACGCGTAGCGCTTTTGCCGCTCGGGTCACCGATCATGCCGGTGAAGTCACCTATAAGGAAGATGACCTGGTGCCCCAGATCCTGGAACTGGCGAAGCTTATTAATAAGCACCGTATGACCCAGGTGTAGATCGGGCGCCGTCGGATCGAAGCCAGCCTTGATACGCAGCGGCTGCCCACGCTTGAGCTTTTCGATCAGCTCGGACTCGACCAACAGTTCTTCCGCACCACGCTTGATCAGCGCTAGCTGCTCTTCAACCGACTTCATAACAGACCCGTAAGGCTCAGATTCAAAGGGCCCCAACCATACAAGATCGCGCACCAAATACAAGGTTTGCCAGGCGCGAGGACGCCAATCCACAGAACAGAGCGTTCGCGGGCTTGCTTCGCAGGGGTTTTGGTTATATTTTATACAGTTATTTCATCTTCATCATGTCATTCATCTTTTCCAATTCATTTTTTCAAAAGCCAAAATTACTTATGACCACAGAACCGTCTAAAGCGCCGCCGCTTTACCCGAAGACCCACCTGCTTGCCGCAAGTGGCATCGCAGCCCTCCTTAGCCTGGCGCTCCTGGTATTTCCCTCCAGCGATGTTGAAGCCAAAAAGACGACTCTGAGTCTTGAACTGGAAAGCCCTGCTGAACAACTGACACAAGAACAAGACGCCGCCGAAGCCGTTCAAGCCACAACCGAACCGGCCGCTTCTCCGTTTGCACAAATTGAAAACAGCCCGGAAGACCCTGCCCAGGCCGCCGCTCAGGCAGAAGCGCCTGTGACAGAAGAAAAGAAAGGACCGGACCATCGCGAAGTGATTGTTGCCAAGGGCGACACGCTCTCAACACTTTTCGAAAAGGTTGGCCTGCCCTCGACTTCGGTCCATGAAGTCCTGGCCAGCGACAAACAAGCCAAGCAATTCACTCAATTGCAGCGTGGCCAGAAACTTGAATTCGAACTCAGCCCAGACGGACAGCTGACCAACCTGCACAGCAAGCTGAGCGACCTGGAAAGCATCACCCTGACCAAAAATGACAAGGGTTATGTATTCAACCGCGTCACCGCCAAGCCTACCGTTCGCTCGGCCTACGTCCACGGCGTCATCAACAGTTCGCTGTCCCAGTCCGCTGCGCGCGCAGGCCTTTCCCATAGCCTGACCATGGATATGGCCAGCGTCTTCGGCTACGACATCGACTTCGCCCAGGACATTCGTCAAGGCGACGAATTCGACGTCATCTACGAGCAGAAAGTGGTCAATGGCAAGAGCGTCGGCAACGGCCCGATTCTCTCCGCGCGCTTCACCAACCGCGGCAAGACGTACACCGCGGTGCGCTACACCAACAAGCAAGGCAACAGCAGCTACTACACCGCCGATGGCAACAGCATGCGCAAGGCATTCATCCGTACACCGGTTGATTTCGCCCGTATCAGCTCGAAGTTCTCCGCAGGTCGCAAGCATCCGATCCTGAACAAGATTCGCGCCCACAAAGGTGTCGACTACGCCGCCCCTCGTGGCACGCCAATCAAGGCAGCCGGCGACGGCAAGGTGTTGCTGGCCGGCCGTCGCGGCGGTTATGGCAATACCGTGATCATCCAGCACGGCAATACCTATCGCACCCTGTACGGACACATGCAGGGCTTCGCCAAAGGCGTGAAGACTGGCGGCACCGTCAAGCAAGGCCAGGTGATTGGCTACATCGGCACCACCGGCCTCTCCACCGGCCCGCACTTGCACTATGAGTTCCAGGTCAACGGCGTTCATGTCGATCCACTTGGCCAGAAATTGCCGATGGCCGATCCGATCGCCAAGGGCGAGCGCGCACGCTTCCTGGCTCAAAGCCAACCTTTGATGGCTCGCATGGATCAAGAGAAAGCCACCATGCTGGCCTCGAGCAAGCGCTAAGCATGGCGCTCTATATCGGTGTGATGTCCGGGACCAGCCTGGACGGCTTGGATATAGCACTGATCGAATTGACCCCGGCGATCAAATTGATCGCCACGCACTACATCCCCATGCCCGCCGTTCTGCGCACCCAATTGCTCGAGTTGTGCAGCAGCGGGCCCGATGAGATCGCCCGCTCCGCCATTGCCCAGCAAAGCTGGGTAACGCTGGCCGCGCAGGGTATCCATACCCTGCTCAACGAACAGAAACTCAAACCTGAAGACATCAGGGCGATTGGCAGCCACGGCCAGACCATCCGCCATGAACCGGCCCGTGGGTTTACCGTGCAAATCGGCAATCCGGCACTGTTGAGCGAATTGACCGGCATCACCGTCGTCAGCGATTTCCGAAGCCGCGATGTGGCCGCTGGTGGGCAAGGCGCCCCACTGGTCCCGGCGTTTCACGAAGCATTGTTCGAAGAACGAGCCGGTCATCGTGCCGTGCTGAATGTCGGTGGCTTCAGCAACCTCAGCCTGATAGAGCCCGCAAAACCTGTCGCCGGTTTCGACTGCGGCCCAGGCAACGTATTGCTCGATGCCTGGATTCACCAACAACGAGGCGAGCATTTCGATCGCGACGGCCAATGGGCCGCCAGCGGAAAAGTCGAGCCTGACTTGCTTGAGGCACTGCTCAGCGACCCCTTCTTCGTCACCAAGGGTCCGAAAAGTACCGGTCGTGAAGTATTCAACCTGCCGTGGTTGAACCAGCATTTGTCGCAGTTGCCAGCCTTCGCCCCGGAAAACGTCCAGGCGACGTTACTCGAACTGACCGCCCTGACCATCGTCGAATCACTGCAGTATGCCCAGCCGAATACTCAGGAGTTGCTGGTCTGCGGCGGCGGCGCGCACAACCAGGCGTTCATGAAGCGCCTGGCTGAATTGCTGCCAGAGGCCACCGTCAGCAGCACGGCGGCATATGACGTGGATCCGGACTGGGTCGAAGCCATGGCGTTCGCCTGGCTCGCCCATTGCTGCCTTGAAGGTATTCCAGGTAACCGCCCAAGTGTCACGGGCGCCCGTGGCCTGCGCGTACTCGGCGCCATCTACCCGGCCTGAATCCAATAATCACGGACAAAAAAACGCCGCAGGGCCTAAGGCACTGCGGCGTTTTTATTGAAGCCTTCAGATCGAGAACGAAGAGCCGCACCCACAAGTGGTGGTGGCGTTAGGGTTCTTGATCACGAAACGCGAACCTTCCAGACCTTCCTGATAATCTACCTCGGCACCTGCAAGGTACTGGAAGCTCATCGGGTCGACCACCAGGCTGACCCCTTCGCGCTCGACAATGGTGTCGTCTTCGGCCACTTCTTCATCGAAAGTGAAGCCGTACTGGAAACCGGAACAACCGCCGCCCGTAACAAATACGCGCAGCTTCAAACGATCATTGCCCTCTTCATCGACCAGGCTCTTCACCTTGTGCGCGGCACCGTGGGTGAATTGCAAAGCCGTGGGGGTGAAGGTTTCGACGCTCATGCTGAATATCTCCCGGCGCTTACGCCGCCATAATGCGTGATGGCGGGCATTATCCGCTTCTCCTAGAAAATTGGTCAACTATTTGCGAAGCAGCGGCAAGCTTGTAGCTTGCCGCTTGTGGCTGCTCTTAAGGCAACATCCCTGCATGGGACAGCCCCAGACGCTCATCCAGCCCGAACAGGATGTTCAGGTTCTGCACGGCCTGGCCGGACGCGCCCTTGACCAAGTTGTCGATGACCGACAACACCACCACAAGATCACCGTCCTGGGGACGATGCACGGCGATCCGGCAAACGTTCGCACCGCGCACGCTACGGGTTTCCGGATGACTGCCAGCCGGCATCACGTCGACGAACGGTTCGTTGGCATAACGTTTTTCAAACAACGCCTGCAGGTCCACCGAACGATCGACGACAGTCGCATACAGAGTGGAATGGATACCACGAATCATCGGGGTCAGGTGCGGCACGAAGGTCAGGCCGACGTCCTTGCCCGCTTCCCGGCGCAAGCCCTGGCGAATTTCCGGCAAGTGGCGATGCCCTTTGACCGCGTACGCCTTCATGCTTTCCGACGTCTCGGAATACAACGAGCCGACACTCGCGCCCCGCCCGGCACCGCTGACACCGGACTTGCAGTCGGCAATCAGCCGCGAAGCATCGGCAAGGCCGGCTTCCAGCAGCGGCAAGAACCCCAGCTGTGTCGCCGTCGGATAGCAACCCGGCACAGCGATCAATCGTGCCTGTTTGATCTTCTCGCGATTGACTTCCGGCAAGCCGTAGACCGCCTCTTCAAGCAGTTCCGGCGCACCGTGGGGCTGGCCGTACCATTTGGCCCATTCATCGGCGTCCTGCAGGCGGAAGTCCGCCGACAGGTCGATGACCTTGGTGCCGGCGGCCAGCAGTTCGCCGGCCAGGGCGTGGGCGACACCGTGGGGCGTGGCGAAGAACACCACGTCGCAGGCGCCGAGGGTCTTCACGTCCGGAACGCTGAACGCCAGGCCGTCGTAATGGCCTCGCAGGTTCGGGTACATGTCAGCGACGGCCAGGCCGGCCTCGGATCGGGAGGTAATGACCACCACCTCAGCCTGCGGATGCTGTGCCAGAAGACGCAGCAGTTCGACACCGGTGTAACCCGTGCCGCCGACGATACCGACCTTGACCATATACCTGCCCTCAACGAACCCACTGGAAAGCCGTCGATGATAGGGGCCGCAGGGCGCTGCGACAACCGTCAAGGTGACGTGTGGCCGCTCTAACCTCTACTATCGAGCTACCGTGATTTCCTGGAATAACTAAAAATGCTCTATCTGTGGCTCAAAGCACTTCACATTGTCAGCATGGTCTGCTGGTTCGCCGGCCTGTTCTACCTGCCTCGCCTGTTTGTTTATCACGCCCAAAGCGAGGACAGCGTCAGCAAAGAGCGCTTCAGCGTCATGGAGCGCAAGCTGTACCGCGGCATCATGGGCCCGGCGATGATAGCTACCCTGGTATTCGGCATTTGGCTGCTCAGCCTCAACGCCAGCGCCTACTTCACCCAGGGTGGCTGGATGCACGCCAAGTTGACCTTGGTCGTGCTGCTGATCGGCTACCACCACATGTGCGGCGCCCAGGTGAAGCGCTTCGCCCGTGGCGAAAACACCCGCAGCCATGTCTTTTATCGCTGGTTCAATGAGGTGCCGGTTCTGATATTGCTGGCTATCGTAATTCTGGTCGTCGTCCGACCGTTCTAATCTCCAATCAGCATTCATTATCCGGGGTACTTGCGATGTCGTTGCCCGCTCTGCTTGAACAACGCTTGCGCCTGCCCGTCGTGGCGGCGCCCATGTTCCTGATTTCCAATCCGCAATTGGTACTGGCCTGCTGCCGAAATGGCATCGTCGGCAGCTTTCCGGCTCTGAACCAGCGCGAAAGCAGCGGCTTCAAGGCCTGGCTGGAAGAAATCGAAGCAGGCCTGGCGACCCTGGAGAACCCGGCGCCCTACGCCGTGAACCTGATCGTTCACCACAGCAATCCGCGACTCCAGGCCGACCTGGCCATCTGCATTGAACACAAGGTGCCGATTGTCATCACCAGCCTGGGCGCGGTGAAAGAACTGGTGGACGCGGTGCATGGTTATGGCGGGCTGGTGTTCCATGACGTGACGACCCGCCGCCATGCCGAGAAAGCCGCCGAAGCCGGTGTCGATGGCTTGATCGCCGTTGCCGCCGGCGCAGGCGGGCATGCCGGGACTTGGAGCCCGTTTTCACTGATTGCCGAGATCCGCCAGTTTTTCGATAAGACCCTGCTGCTTGCAGGATGCCTGAACCACGGCCACCAGATTCTAGCCGCACAATTGCTCGGCGCGGACCTGGCCTACTTCGGTACGCGATTTATCGGTACAAGCGAAAGCCACGCACCTGACGCTTATAAAGAGATGTTGCTCACATCCAGAGCCGCGGACATCGTGCATACTCCTGCTGTATCCGGGGTGCCGGCGAGTTTCATGCGCCAGAGCCTGGAGAATGCCGGTTTCGATCTCGCCACCCTGCAGAACAAAGGCGAGGTGGATTTTGGCTCGAAACTCAAGCCACTGAACGATGAGGCCAAGGCCTGGAAAACCGTATGGTCTGCCGGCCAGGGCGTGGGGGAAATCGATGATTTGCCCAGCGTCGATCAGTTGGTGGCGCGCCTGGATGAAGAATACCGTCAGGCACAAGCCCGGGCGGCGCAGCTTGGCGGGCAATGGCCGCGCTGAACCAGCCCGAACAAAACAACTACTTAACTTTCAGAGACAAGGATGCCGGGCATGAGCGAAACCCGTTTCAACATCGTGTTCGACGGCGGCGTGATGCCGGGCGTCGATACCACCACCGCAAAACTCAACCTCGCCGAGCTGTTCAAGAGCGACGTCGCCGCCATTGAACGACTGTTCACCGGTCGCAAGGTTGCCCTGAAAAGCAACCTGTCCCAGAACGAGGCGCAGCAGTACCTCGAAGCGCTCAACAAAAGCGGTATCGATGCCAGGATCGAAGCCGAACCCACCGTCCAATTGAGCCTTGGCGAAGTACAGGACGCGCCACGTCAACCGAGTGGACGCCACCCCGATTCGATCGTCGAGCCTGCCTCGCCTTACGCGCCTCCGCGAGCCCAAGTCGGTGAAGCGCTGGCCGAGTACAGTACGCTCAAGCCCTTCAGCTTCGATGGGCGTATCGGGCGCCTGCGCTACCTGGCCTGGACCATGGCGTTGACCCTGGCTCTACTGCCCTTGGTCGGCGTGGGCTTCTGGCTCGCCTCGACCTGGCTGCTGGCTTCCGACTCGATAGCGGCGCTCATTGTCGGCGGCCTGCTCGCCGCGGTCGTTGTGCTTGCCTTTGCCTTCGTGAGCATCCAGTTCAACGTCCAGCGCCTGCACGACCTCGGTTGGTCGGGGTGGTTGTGGCTGATCAACCTGGTTCCCTTCGTGGGCAGCATCTTCCCGTTCATCCTCATCATCGCGCCAGGCAACACCGGCGCAAACCAATATGGCCCGCCACCCCCGCGCAATACCACGGGGGTCAAGCTGTTGGCCTCGCTCTGGCTCGTGATGATCGTATTGATTTTCATCGCCACGTTTGCAGGCATCTTCGGAGCCCTCCAGGAGGACTACGACACCAGCAGCCTGAGCAGCTACGAAAGCAGCGAGTCCAGCAGCGAAACCGCTGAAGAGCCAGCCGTTGAGGCAGCCGAGCCCGCTCCGCCTTCTGTAGACTATGAAGAAGAGGAACAATAAGCGCGCTTCATGCCGGTGACAGCCCAGTCATTTGGCGGCGGGCTGTCGCGATGGAGAACTGCATGACCCGTTACGCACTGATCACCGGCGCTTCCGGCGGTATCGGCCTGGCCATGGCCGAAGCGCTGGCCCGGCGCGGCCGCAACCTGATACTGGTGGCTCGACAACGTGATCGGCTGGAAAGCATCGCAATCGAACTGACCCAGCGGTTTGGCGTGGAGGTACTGTTCCGGGCTTGTGACCTGGGCGAACCGCTGAGGCTTTCAGGCTTTTTGCTGGAACTGGAGGAAGGTGAACGGCAAATCGACCTGTTGGTCAATTGTGCCGGCATTGGCACCAGCGGGCCGTTCCTGGGCCAGGACTGGATGACCGAGCAGGACCTGATCGAAGTCAACATCCTGGCCCTGACACGGCTTTGTCATGCCGTTGGCAATAGCATGGCGCTGCTGGGCGGTGGCCAGATTCTCAACGTTGCCTCGGTCGCTGCGTTCCAGCCCGGCCCCTGGATGAGTACCTACCACGCCAGCAAGGCCTATGTGCTGCACTTCTCCGAAGCCCTGCGGGTTGAATTGAAGAAATGCGCGATCAAGGTCTCGGTGCTGTGTCCTGGTCCGACCCGAACCGGCTTTTTCTCCAAGGCACAGATAGACGAACAGAAGCTCATCGCCAGCAAATCGCTAATGAGCCCGGAAGAAGTCGCCCTGTACGCCGTGCGCGCACTGGACAAAAACCGCGCCATCATCATTCCCGGACGCCGCAACCGCTGGTTGGCCGCACTGCCGCGCCTGGGATCGCGATGGCTGGTCCGGACCATCGCCGGCATGGTCAACAAGGCTTACTGCCCGCACTGATGCCTTCAAGCTGAACAGCCAAGGCACCTTAACCGAGGCCTTCAAGGCACTCGACCTCAACGAACCCAACGGAGAAAACAGCTGTGGATACTCTGTTTACCAAGATCATCAACCGGGAGATCCCGGCGAAGATCATTTACGAGGATGACCAGGTACTGGCCTTCCACGACATCGCCCCACAGGCGCCCGTGCATTTTCTGGTCATTCCGAAAAAACCGATCCGCACGCTCAATGACCTTACCGAAGCAGACAAAGGCCTGGCCGGGCACATTCTGTTCACTGCCCAGCGCCTGGCGCTGGAATTGGGCTGCGAAGAAGGTTTTCGCGTGGTGATGAATTGCAATGAACTGGGTGGGCAGACGGTCTATCACATTCATATGCATGTGCTGGGTCAGCGCCAGATGAACTGGCCGCCGGGCTGATACCCCTGACCCAACGCAAATCTTCGACGGCCGATTGGGTTAAACTGGCCGCTGTGATTTTTCCCGGAGGTAAGCATGACTACCCAACGTCACTACTCGCCGATTGACCGCCTGTTGCTGCAAGCCGACACCGCGATGCGCACATTGCTGCCCTTCAGTGGCCAGCCGTACCGCCCATCACCGGCCATCGTGCAACCGGACGCGCAACTGAGTGACGAGCAAACCCGCCACGTAGCCGGATTGATGCGTATCAACCACACCGGCGAAGTCTGTGCCCAGGCGCTGTATCAGGGCCAGGCGCTGACCGCGAAGCTGCCGCAGGTGCGTGAGGCAATGGAGCACGCCGCCGAGGAAGAAGTCGATCACTTGGTCTGGTGTGAACAACGGATTCGCCAACTGGGCAGCCATACCAGTGTCCTGAACCCACTGTTCTACGGGATGTCATTCGGCATCGGCGCCGTCGCCGGGCTGATCAGCGACAAAGTCAGCCTCGGCTTCGTCGCGGCGACCGAACATCAAGTGTGCAAGCACTTGAACGAACACTTGGAGCAACTACCGGCTGAGGATGAAAAGTCCCGGGCGATCCTCGAGCAGATGCGCGTGGATGAAGAACACCATGCCGAAAGTGCGCTTGACGCCGGTGGTTTCCGTTTCCCGGCCCCGGTGAAATTCGGCATGAGCCTGCTGGCCAAGGTCATGACCAAGAGCACTTATCGGATTTGACGGTGATTGGGATCTGGATATCCATCCTCATTCCCCGGAAACTAAAAAAGGCGACTTCCCACGGGAGTCGCCTTTTTTCTATCCGACAATTTCAATGCAGCAAGTCGCAAGCCCTCGGATAACGACTCAACCCAACTCGATGATTTCATAATCGTGGGTGATTTCGACCCCGGCGGCGCCGAGCATGATCGAAGCCGAGCAGTATTTTTCCGCGGACAGCTCAATGGCGCGCTTGACCTGGGCTTCCTTCAGGGCTCGCCCCTTCACCACGAAGTGCATGTGGATCTTGGTAAACACCTTTGGGTCTTCAGTGGCGCGTTCCGCTTCGAGGAACGCTTCGCAGCTTTCAACAGCCTGACGGGATTTCTTGAGAATGCTGACCACGTCGAAGTTGCTGCAACCGCCCACGCCCAGCAGGAGCATTTCCATCGGCCGAACACCCAGATTGCGACCGCCGGCCTCCGGCGGGCCGTCCATGACGACCACATGACCACTGCCTGACTCACCGAGGAACATGGCTTCGCCAGCCCATTGGATGCGTGCCTTCATCGCCAAGACTCCACTGTTAAAAAAGGGTCGCCAGCTTAGCACAGCACCTCGCGATGGCCGCTCTCCGTCTTAGGAAGCTCGTCCTGTCGGCATGTAGGTAAATTCTCGAATTTATTAAGGACGCCTCTGTTAAGCTGCGCCAACTCGCTGGCGTATGGCCAGCTTTTAGCGATAGCCATTCGCCTCCATAAAAAACCAAACCACCACACCGCGCAGTTTTTCGGGATACAACCATGGTTGCCATTACTCCCACATTCAAGATCAAGAATCTCGACAAACTCTTGATGCACTGCCAACGCCGCCGCTACCCAGCCAAACACAACATCATTTGTGCGGGAGATCGTTCCGAGACGCTGTTTTTCATCATCAAGGGTTCGGTCACTATCCTGATAGAAGATGATGACGGTCGGGAAATGATCATCGCCTACCTCAATTCCGGCGATTTTTTCGGTGAGTTGGGGTTGTTCGAACAGGCGGGCAAGGAACAGGAACGCAGTGCCTGGGTGCGAACCAAGATTGAATGTGAAGTTGCGGAAATCAGCTACGCCAAATTTCGCGAACTGTCCCTGCAAGACCCGGACATTCTTTACGTCCTCAGCGGACAAATCGCACAACGCCTGCGCAATACCACCCGCAAGGTCGGCGATCTCGCGTTTTTTGATGTCACCGGACGTGTCGCACGTTGCCTGCTGGAATTGTGCAAGCAGCCCGATGCCATGACCCACCCGGACGGCATGCAGATCAAGGTGACCCGCCAGGAGATTGGCCGGATTGTAGGTTGTTCGCGGGAAATGGTCGGTCGCGTACTCAAGGACTTGGAAGAGCGCAACCTGGTCAGCGTCAAAGGCAAGACCATGGTGGTGTTCGGAACGCGTTAAGCGTCCAGCAGTTGGGTCAACAGTTCCCGGTACAACGCGTCGAGGCGTTCCAGGGCGTGAGGCGCCGGGAATTTCTCATGCAGGGCGATATGACTCTCGGCACGCACTCGCTGCTCCAGGCCACAGGCTTCATTGAAGCGATTGACCGCTGCGACCATGGACTCGCGCTCGTTCTCCAGTAACAGCGCGCCGTGAACCAGGCCCACCGGACGCTGACCACCCTTGCTCTGGCGCCAGCGCTGAGCAGTGCCGACCATCTTCCGGCCGTCGAGGTTGACATTGAAGCGCCCGTCGCAAAAGGCCCCTTCCACTTCGCCCAGCGAAGCCACCCCGCCCAACTCATCCAACAACTGGCAGATGGGATCGCACAACCGGCGATACCCGGTTTCGATGCGACCATGATCGCCTTCGCTGCGCGGTGGCGCGTAAACCAGGGCGATATTGACGGTAGCGGCCGACTGCGGCACCGGTTCACCGCCGGTTTCCCGCAGCAGAACTGGCCAGCCATGGGCGGCCGATACTTCACAGGCGTGTTCGAACCCTGGCAGGCGACTCAAGCGGCGCGGCATGACCAGCGCGCGGTCATTGGGCTGCCAGAACAGCAGCCCGAACTCAGCGTCGCCCGCGCAAATGCTGGCCAACAGATCCTGTTCGGCTTGCAGGCCAGCTTCGACAGTCAGGGAAATCACAGGCGACATGGATCAGTCCAGCGTCGAGCCGCTCACCGGCAGGCCTCGTTCAGGAAAGAACAGCCGTTGCAATTCCGTCCCCGGGTTCTCGGCCCGCATGAATGCCTCGCCCACCAGGAACGAGTACACATCGCTGACTTCCATCAGCTCGACGTCGGCCCGGTTGAGGATGCCGCTTTCGGTGATGACCAGGCGATCGCGCGGGATGCGCGGCAACAGGTCCAGGGTGGTTTCCAGGCTCACTTCAAAGGTGTGCAGGTTGCGATTGTTCACACCGACCAGTTTCGTATCGAGGGTTTTCAGGGCTCGCTCCAACTCGTCGCCGTCATGAACTTCCACCAGGACATCCAGCCCGACACTCTTGGCCACGGCCGCCAGCTCGGCCATTTTCACGTCGTCCAGGGCGGAAACGATCAACAGCACGCAATCGGCCCCCAGCGCCCGAGCCTCGACGATCTGATACGGATCGATCATGAAATCCTTGCGGATCACCGGCAACTTACACGCCGCCCGCGCCTGCTTCAGGTAGCCGTCGGAGCCTTGGAAAAAGTCGACGTCGGTCAACACCGAGAGGCAGGTCGCGCCGCCCTTCTCGTAGCTCCGTGCAATGTCGGCCGGAACGAAGTGTTCACGGATCACGCCCTTGCTGGGGGACGCCTTCTTGATTTCGGCAATCACCGCCGGCTGTTTTTTCTTGGCCTGATCGATCAGTGCCTTGGCAAACCCGCGCGGCGCATCCGCTGAACGCGCCAGGTTTTCCAGCTCGGCGAGACTGACACGAGCGCGACGCTCAGCCACTTCCTCAGCCTTGCGAGCCAGAATGTTTTCCAGAACCGTTGGCACGCTCATCCTTCGTTCTCCACTTTGAATACGGCGGTAAATGCACCCAACTCTTCGAGTTTTTCCCTGGCCAGGCCAGTGTGCAGTGCATCATGGGCCAGTTCCACGCCTTGCTTGAGGCTGCTGGCGTGGTCGGCGGCGTACAACGCGGCGCCGGCATTGAGCACGATCATCTCGGCGGCTTTCTGGCCATTCTCGGTCTTGCGGCGACCCAGGGCATCGCGGATCAGCTCCAGCGACTGGGCCGGGCCGTCCACCGCCAGGCCGTGCAAGCTCTGGCTCTTCATGCCGAGGTCTTCAGGTTCGACCCAATACTCGCTGATCTGATCATTTTTCAGTTCAGCCACGAATGTCGGCGCCGCCAGGCTGAATTCATCCAGGCCGTCCTTCGAATGGACCACCAGCACGTGCTTGCTGCCCAGGCGTTGCAGGACTTCCGCCAAAGGCCGGCACAATGCCTGGCTGAACACGCCCACCACTTGATGCTTCACGCCGGCCGGATTCGTAAGCGGGCCGAGCATGTTGAACAGCGTACGCAGGCCCAGGTCACGGCGCGGCGCGGCGGCGTGTTTCATGGCGCTATGGTGGGTCTGGGCAAACATGAAACCAATGCCGACATTGTCGATACAGCGCGCCACTTGAATCGGCGTCAGGTTCAGGTAGATACCGGCAGCCTCCAGCAGATCGGCACTGCCGCTCTTGCCTGAGACTGCGCGGTTGCCATGCTTGGCAACGGTGCAACCGGCCGCCGCAACGACAAACGAAGAGGCGGTGGACACGTTGAAGATATTGGCGCCGTCACCACCGGTGCCGACCACATCGACCACGCCGTCCAGCGTCTTGAGTTCGACCTTGTCCGCCAGTTCGCGCATCGCCGACACCGCGCCGACGATTTCATCGATGCTCTCGCTTTTCATGCGCATGGCCATCATGAACGCGCCGATCTGCGCATCCGTGCATTGGCCAGTCATGATTTCTCGCATCACGTCGCGCATCTCGTCGGTGCTCAGGTCGAGATGGCCGACGATACGGCTCAGGGCTGTCTTGATATCCATGAAAAGTCCTTAGCGCGTGCCGCCGGTTTGTTTGAGGAAGTTGGCGAACAGCTCGTGGCCCTGCTCGGTGAGAATAGACTCGGGATGGAATTGCACACCCTCGATATTCAATGTCTTGTGGCGCAGCCCCATGATTTCATCGACGGAGCCGTCTTCAAGCTGGGTCCAGGCCGTCAACTCCAGACAGTCGGGCAGAGTTTCGCGCTTAACGACCAGCGAGTGGTAGCGGGTGACGGTAAGCGGATGATTCAAACCCGCGAACACGCCCTTGTCCTCGTGGAATACCGGGCTAGTCTTACCGTGCATGACTTGTCGGGCACGCACCACATCGCCACCGAATGCTTGGCCGATCGATTGATGCCCCAGGCAGACGCCCAGGATCGGCAGCTTGCCGGCAAAGTACTTGATGGCGTCGATGGAAATGCCCGCTTCGGTCGGCGTGCACGGGCCAGGGGAAACCACGATGCGCTCAGGCTTGAGGGCTTCGATTTCGGCGATGGTCAGTTCGTCGTTGCGCACGACCTTGACCTCGGAGCCCAGCTCGCCAAGGTATTGCACAACGTTGTAGGTAAAAGAGTCGTAGTTATCGATCATCAGCAACATGGCGTAAGCAACCTATTGAATTCACTGACTTTAAACACAGCCTTCAGCGAGTGACCCGCACGCTGCTGCGCTTGGCGAGGCGAGTGATGCCCCGGCGAAGCGGTTCTACAGCGGGTAAAGAAGGCAAATCGGTACAGGTCCGGCGAGGCCGGCGGAGAATATTCAGGCGCGCCAACGCCAACGGGCGTGTGCCTTGATCATTTGATCCAGAAGTTTGCTGACAATCGACACAGGGGAAGTCTCGTTCATACGTCCCGGCACAGTAGCTTAGCTGGGCGGAGCACGCAATATGAGCGATCCCGAAGGGCTTTGAAACAATCACGACGTTCCGGATAGATGGCAAAATGCCGAAAGTTTTTGGTACTGTCGTTTCGTTTTCTAACAAAAATAAGATCAAAACGGACTTTCCCATGATTAAAAAAACGTTGTTCGTACCGATTGCCGGTTGCCTGCTCGCGCTCGCTTGCGCCCAGGCGAACGCCGCCCCCAACCCATATTCCAAGTTCATCGTATTCGGTGACAGCCTCAACGACGCCGGCCAGTTCGCCGACCCGAACGGCCCACCCGGCTCGACCGAGCGCTACACCAACCGAACCGGTCCGATCTACACCGACGGCAGCGGCGAAGCCTATTCGGCCAACTCGACCCAGTTGCTGGGTGGGCGCCTGGGATATTCCGCCGACGAGACCGCCGCTTCCACTTCAGCGGTCCGCGCTGGCGAGGGTCTGGCAGATGGCAATAACTGGGCTGTGGGCGGTTATCGTACCGACCAGATCCTCGAATCGATTACCGGCGTGTCCGACACAGGCGAGCGCAGCCGTCCCGGCTATCTGCAATCCAATGGCCTGCGCGCCGATCCGAATGCGCTGTATTACATTTCCGGTGGTGGCAACGACTTCATTCAACTCCTGGTGCTGACACCCCAGCAAGCGAGCGACGCCGCGGACCGCCTGGCTGACAGCGTCCAGGTGCTGCAAACGGCTGGGGCCCGCTATATGATGGTCTGGCTGTTGCCCGACCTGGGCCTGACTCCCTTCCTCAACGGCGGCCCTTCGCAAGACTTCTTTTCGCAACTGGGCAACCAGTTCAACCAACAGTTGATCACACGTCTGCAAGGCATCGACGCCGAAATCATTCCGTTGAACATTCCGCTTTTGCTGAAGGAAAGCTTCGCCGACCCGGCACGATTCGGCCTCGCCACCGGCGAAAACCTCACCGCGACCTGCTTCAGCGGCAACGGCTGCACGGAAAATGCCACCTATGGCATCAACAGTGCCACGCCGGATCCCACCAAGCTGATCTACAACGATGCGGTCCATCCAACCGAAGCCGGACAGAAACTGATCGCCGACTACGCCTTTTCCCTACTCGCGGCGCCCTGGGAGCTGACATTGCTGCCGGAAATGGCCCACTCGACCTTACGCGCTCACCAGGATGAATTGCGCAGCCAGTGGCAATCGGACTGGGAAGACTGGCAGGCCGTCGGCCAGTGGCGAGCCATCGTCGCCGGGGGCGGCCAGCACCTGGACATGGACAGCCAAGGCAGCGGCGCCAGCGCCGACGGCAGCGGCTACAGCCTCAACGTCGGCGGCAGCTATCGCCTCAACGAAGCTTGGCGCGTGGGTGTCGCCGCCGGTTTCTACCGCCAGGACATGGACGCTGGCGATAACGACTCGACGTACAAACTCAACAGCTACCTGGCGACCGCTTTCGCCCAGTTCCAGCAAAATCGCTGGTGGGCCGATGCGGCACTGACCGGCGGCAAGCTCGACTACGACAACCTGGAGCGCAAGTTCGACTTGGGCGTCAACGAAGCGCAGGAGAAAGGCGACACAGACGGCCATCTGTGGGCGTTCAGCACGCGAGTGGGCTACGACATCGCCCAGCCGGGCAGCGAATGGCACCTCTCGCCGTTTGTCAGCGCTGATTATGCGAAGGTCGAAGTGGACGGTTACTCGGAAAAGAGCGACCGCTCCACAGCCCTGACCTTCGATGACCAGACCCGCGACTCGAAACGCCTGGGCATTGGCTTGCAGGGCAAATACAACATTACCCGGCAGACCCAGGTGTTTGGCGAATATGCCCACGAACGCGAGTACGAAGACGACACGCAAAAGGTCAACATCGCCCTCAACAGCCTGCCGGCCAATGACTTTACGCTGGAAGGCTACACGCCACAGAGCCACCTGAATCGCCTGAGCCTGGGGGTCAGCCACAAGTTGACCCAGGACCTGGCGCTGCGGGGTGGTTATACGCTGCGCAAGGATGATGACATGACCCAGCAAGGGGTGAGCCTGGGGGTCAGCCTGGACTTCTGATCGAGAAAAATACATGTGGGAGCGAGCCTGCTCGCGATGAGGCTGTCATGTCCGACAAATGTATCGACTGACAGACCGCCATCGCGAGCAGGCTCGCTCCCACAGTTGATCGAGTTGCCACAGGTTTTAGTCGTTCGAGGTCTGCTCGGCCAGCGCCACGGCGCGGAACATCGCGCGGCGCTTGTTCAGGGTTTCTTCCCATTCCAATGCAGGCACCGAGTCGGCGACGATACCGCCGCCGGCCTGCACGTGCAACTCGCCGTTCTTGATCACCGCGGTGCGGATGGCAATCGCGGTGTCCATGTTGCCGTTCCAGGCGAAGTAGCCCACGGCCCCACCGTATACCCCACGCTTGACCGGCTCCAGTTCGTCGATGATTTCCATCGCGCGGATTTTCGGTGCGCCGGACAACGTGCCCGCCGGCAGGATCGCCCGCAAGGCGTCCATCGCTGTCAGCCCGGCCTTCAACTGGCCGGTGACGTTGGAGACGATGTGCATCACGTTGGAGTAGCGCTCGATGACCATCTTCTCGGTGAGTTTCACCGAACCGATTTCCGAGACCCGCCCAGTATCGTTGCGCCCCAGGTCGATCAGCATCAGGTGCTCGGCGATTTCCTTGTCGTCCGACAGCAGGTCCTCTTCCAGTGCCCGGTCAGCCTCCTCCGTGGCGCCACGGGGGCGAGTGCCGGCGATCGGCCGCACGGTGATCAGGTTGTCCTCGACCCGCACCAGCACTTCCGGCGAACTGCCCACGACATGGAAGTCACCGAAGTTGAAAAAATACATGTAGGGCGTTGGGTTGAAACAGCGCAGCGCCCGATAGAGATCGATGGGCGCGGCCTTGAAGTCGATGGACATCCGCTGCGACGGCACCACTTGCATGCAGTCGCCAGCGAGGATGTATTCCTTGATGGTATCGACGGCCCGTTCGTAATCGTCCTGGGTGAAACTGGAACGGAACACCGGGTCGGCCGCCGACTGCTTGCTGAAATCCAGGCCGGGGCGCGGTGTGATCGGCTGGCGGAGTTTTTCCAGCAGGGCCTGCAGGCTTTTCTGGCCTTGCTCATAGGCATCTGCCTGGGACGGATCGGCGAGGACGATCGCGTGCATCTTGCCGGCGAGGTTATCGAAGACCACCACCGCGTCGGAGACCATCAGCAAGATGTCCGGCACGCCCAGCGGATCAGGGTTCGGGCAGGTACCCAGGCGTTTTTCCACGTAGCGCACGCAGTCGTAGCCGAAATACCCCACCAGGCCACCGTTGAAACGCGGCAGGCCGGGAATGGTCGGCACGTTGTAGCGGGCCTTGAAGGTTTCAACGAAGGCCAGCGGATCTTCGACTTCGAGGTTTTCGATTTCGACGCCGTCGTGGGTCACGCTGATGCGATGGTCATGGACCCGCAGCACCGTGCGGCACGGCAAGCCGATGATGGAATACCGGCCCCACTTTTCCCCGCCCTGTACCGATTCGAGCAGGTAGGAGTTGGGCTGGTCGGCGAGTTTGAGATAGATCGACAACGGCGTGTCGAAGTCGGCCAGGGTTTCGCAGGCAAGGGGGATGCGGTTATAGCCGGCAGCGGCTAGACGCAGGAATTCTTCACGGATCATGGGATGCCTCGTGGCAAGAGAAGCTGACAGTCAGGTATGCAAACGCGCCGGATAACCGGCCAGGATCATGTCAGGCGCGCCAACGCCAGCGGGCCAGGGCCTTCATGACTTTCATCCAGAGTTTGCGAGTGACCACCACGATGGCGTTTCCAGAAGAGGATTGAACAACGTCGGGCAACGTTATCTCAGCGGCCGGGTCCAGGCAACCGGGAATTAGCAGGCGCAAATCATCGATCACCAGCGTCGGAAACTCTTCGGCGATGGGCCGGCCGTGGTTGTAGCCGTAACTCAGCGCCACGCACTTGACCCCCGCCGCCTTGGCCGCCAGCACATCGCTGCGCGAGTCACCGACGAACAAGGACTGGGAGGCCGGAATGTTGGCCATTTTCATCACGAAGAACAGCGCGGCCGGATCCGGTTTTTTCTGCGGCAAGGTATCGCCGCCGATGATCCAGCGGAAATAGCGGCCGATTTTCATCTGGTCCAGCAGCGGCGCCACGAAACGTTCCGGCTTATTGGTGATCAGGGCCATTTCCACGCCCTGCTTTTTCAGCCACTTGAGGGTGGAACGCACGCCAGGATAAACCACCGTCAGTTGGTGATTGTCTTCGTAGGCTTCATTGAACAGTGCCAGGGCCTGCTCGGCTTCGGCATCGTCGACGCCTTGGGCATCGATGTCGTTGGCCAGGGCCCGGCGCACCAGCATGGGCGCACCGTTGCCGACCCAGTGGCGCACCGCGTCGATGCCGGCGGGCGGGCGTCCGAGCTTGAGCAGCATCGTGTCCACGGCCGCCGCGAGGTCCGGGACCGAATCGACCAAAGTGCCATCGAGGTCGAACATCACCAGACGCGGCAAGCTGCCGGGGAATAGCTGCTCGAAGCCGCTCATGGGCGCGCCAGGGCCAGTTCAGAACGCATTTTTTCAATTACTTCTGCATAGTTCGGCGCGTTGAAGATCGCAGAGCCGGCGACAAAGGTGTCGGCGCCGGCCGCGGCGATTTCACGAATATTGTTCACGTTCACGCCGCCGTCGATTTCCAGGCGAATGTCACGACCCGAGGCATCGATCAGTGCGCGGGCTTCGCGCAGCTTGTCGAGGGTGCCCGGGATGAACTTCTGCCCGCCGAATCCAGGGTTGACGCTCATCAGCAGGATCATGTCGACCTTGTCCATCACGTACTTGAGCACGTCCAAGGGCGTTGCCGGGTTGAACACCAGGCCTGACTTGCAGCCGCCTTCGCGGATCAACTGCAGGGAGCGGTCGACGTGCTGCGTGGCTTCCGGATGGAAAGTAATGTAGGTAGCGCCCGCCTCGATGAAATCACCGACGATGCGGTCCACCGGGCTGACCATCAGATGCGCGTCGATCGGCGCGGTAATGCCGTATTTGCGCAGCGCCGCGCAGACCATCGGGCCGATGGTCAGGTTGGGCACGTAGTGGTTGTCCATGACATCGAAGTGCACGAAGTCGGCCCCGGCGGCCAGAACGTTGTCCACTTCTTCACCCAGGCGGGCGAAGTCGGCGGAGAGAATCGACGGAGCAATAACGAAGGGCTGCATGACGCACCTGTTTTGAGCGAAATCACGATGGCGCGCATTGTATACCTCAAGATTTGGCGCGCCCACCGTGACAGTCGATCAATACGCCGCGCGGTAGATCTTCTCGATATCGGCGGCGCTCAGTTGACGCGGATTGTTGCGCATCAGGCGTTCGATCCCCGCGGCTTCCACCGCCATGGAAGGAATCACGTCCTCGGTCACGCCCAGGCCGCTCAGGCCTTTGGGGATCTGCACGGCGGCACACAACGCAACCATGGCCTCCACGGCTGCGTCGGCCGCTTCAAGATCACTCAGGTGAGCGGTCTTGAGGCCCATGGCCTCGGCGATGTCACGCATACGCTCGACGCAGGCCATCTTGTTCCACGTCATGACATATGGCAGCAACATGGCATTGGCGACGCCATGGGACACGTGAAAGCGCCCGCCCAACGGATAGGCCAGTGCATGCACCGCCCCGACCCCGGCATTGCCGAAGGCCATGCCGGCCATCAGGCTGGCCGTGGCCATGTCCTCGCGGGCTTGCAGATGGGCGGGGTTGGCGTAGGCCTTGGGCAGTGCGCGGGTGATCAGTTTGATTGCGCCGATGGCCAGGGCATCGGTGATCGGCGAAGCATTGAGCGACAGGTAGGCCTCGATGGCGTGCGCCAGCGCATCGACGCCACTGGCAGCCGTGACACTGCGTGGGCAGGTAAGCGTCATTTGCGGGCTGACCAGCGCCACATCCGGCAACAGAAAATCGCTGACGATGCCTTTTTTCAGCTGCGCGGCCTTGTCGGAGAGGATCGCCACGTTGGTGACTTCCGAACCGGTGCCGGCCGTGGTGGGGATGGCAATCATGGGCGGGCCTTTGCGCGGCACCTGGTCGACACCGAACATGTCCTGCAATTCGCCGTGATAACCGGCATAGACGCCCACGCATTTGGCGATGTCGATGGCACTGCCGCCGCCCAGGCCGATCAGGCCATCATGCCCGCCGTCGCGGTAGGCTTGCATGCAATCTTCGACGATGGCGATTTCCGGGTCCGGCATGACCCGGTCGAAAATCTCGTAGTCCCGCCCGCCCAGGTGTTGCAGGGCCAACTCCACGGTGCCGGACTTGACCAATGCCGCATCGGTCACGATCAGCGGATTGTCGACGTCCAGGCGCGTCAACTCGGCGGCCAGTTGCTCGATGGCAGCGGCACCGGTGATCAGTTTGTGGGCGATCTTGAATGAGGAAAGACTCATGTGCGCGGCCTCTTATTCGAGTATGGGCTGGCACAAGGATAGCTCGGTATTGAGGGTTGTCTGTCATTCAGCGCGTGAATGCGATGAGGAACCATGTGGGAGCGAGCCTGCTCGCGATAGCGGTCTATCCGACACATTAATGTTGGCTGACACACCGCTATCGCGAGCAGGCTCGCTCCCACATTTGTACCGCGCTAACCGTCAGACCTGGGCAGTGCGCAGCTTCTCGCTACGCCCGCGCAACCATTCCAGGGTCAGCAATAGGACCACCGAGAAGGCAATCAGCAGCGTCGCCGCCGCCGCGATGGTAGGGCTGAGGTTTTCGCGGATCCCACTGAACATCTGCCGTGGCAGGGTAGCCTGCTCAGGCCCAGCGAGGAACAGCGTCACCACCACTTCATCGAACGATGTCGCGAAGGCGAACAGCGCACCGGAGATCACGCCCGGAGCGATCAACGGCAGAGTCACCCGACGAAACGCTGTCAGTGGCGAAGCCCCGAGGCTGGCGGCGGCGCGGACCAGGTTGTGGTTGAACCCCTGCAAGGTCGCCGACACCGTGATGATGACGAACGGCACACCCAGCACCGCATGGACCACGATCAGCGAGAAGAAACTGTTGCCCATCCCCAGTGGTGCGAAGAACAGATAACTGGCCACCCCAATGATCACCACCGGCACCACCATCGGTGAAATCACCAGGGCCATCACCAGCGCCTTGCCCGGGAAGTCACCTCGGGTCAGGCCAATGGCGGCGAGCGTGCCGAAGATCATCGCCAGCACCGTCGCCGCCGGGGCCACGATGATGCTGTTTTTCAGTGCCCGCATCCATTCGGCCGAGGCGAAGAAATCGTGGTACCACTGCAGCGAAAAACCTTGCAGCGGGTACACCAGGAAACTGCCGGAGTTGAACGACAGCGGAATGATCACCAGCACCGGCAGGATCAGGAACAACAGGATCAACCCGCAAAGTATGCGCAGGCTGTAGAACCACACCCGCTCGATGGGGGACATGTAAGGACTCACCATTTTCGATCTCCCCTTAGCTCAGGCGCAGGCGACTGGCGCCCACCAGCCAGCTGTAAATCAGATAAAGCACGATGGTCGCCAGCAACAGCAGCCCGCCGAGCGCCGTGGCCATGCCCCAGTTGATGCTGGTGTTGGTGTAGAACGCGACGAAGTAGCTGACCATCTGGTCGTTCGGGCTGCCCAGCAGCGCCGGCGTGATGTAGTAGCCGATGGCAAGGATGAACACCAACAGGCAACCGGCGCCGACACCGGCATAAGTCTGCGGGAAGTACACCCGCCAGAAACTGGCGAACGGGTGGCAGCCCAGGGAAATCGCCGCCCGCATGTAGGTAGGCGAGATGCCTTTCATCACGCTGTAGATCGGCAGGATCATGAACGGTAATAGGATGTGAACCATGGAGATGTACACACCGACGCGGTTGAACACCAGTTCCAGGGGTTTATCGATGACCCCCATGGCCATCAGCGCGCTGTTGATCAAGCCGCCCGATTGCAGCAGCACGATCCACGCGGCGACTCGCACCAGGATCGAGGTCCAGAACGGTAGCAACACCAGGATCATCAACAAGTTGCTTTGACGCGACGGCAGGTTCGCCAGCAGGTAGGCCAACGGATAGGCCAACACCAGGCATATCGCGGTAATCACCAGGCCCATCCAGAAGGTGCGGGTGAAGATGTCGAGGTAGATCGCCTGGTCGGGGGTGGCCGGGGCCAGTTCGCCGAGGTCATCGATGCGGTGATCGACAGCCGCCAGCAGGTAATACGGGGTGACATCACTGGTGTTGCGGCGGATCACCTGCCAGTACGCCGGATCGCCCCAACGCTCATCAAGGTTTTCCAAGGCTTCTTTATAAGAAGTCGGCTCGGTAGCAAACGGCAACGCCCGAGCGGTCTTGGTCATCAGGCTGCGATAGCCGGCCAGTTCCATGTTCAGGCGCTTGGACAAATCGCCCAGGGTCTGATTCTTGCGGGCTTCGGCCAGGTCTTCACTGGCAGCCTTGTACACCGGCTCGCCCGGCAAACCGCGTCCGTCCCAGGCCGCGACGGCGGCGACAGTGCGCGGCATGGCGCCCACCACTTCCGGGTTGCTGACGCTTTTGAACAGCAGCGCCACGATTGGCACCAGGAACACCAGCAACAGAAACAGCACCAGCGGCGCGATCAAGGCCTGGGCCTTCCAGCGGTTGACCCGCTCGGCATGCTTGAGCCGCTGCTTGAGGGTGGGGCTGGTGCCCGCGTTCAGTGGAACGGCGATGGCCATGGCGAACTCCGCAAATCTTTTTATCGTTACAGGGGCGGCGGACCGCCTCTGTTCTTTTGAAACCGCAACCTGTGGGAGCGAGTCATTGTGGCGAGCGAGCTTGCTCGCGCTGGGCTGCGAAGCGGCCCCAAAATTTTGTCAGCAACATCAATTTTGTGAGTGCTGCGCACTCAAGCGGGAGCAAGCTCCCTCGCCACAAAAGCCCGTTCAGCCGGGATGCTTTTGTTACTTCGCAGCCCAGGAATTGAAGCGCTGCTCCAGCTGCTCGCCGTTGTCAGCCCAGAAGCTGACGTCGATCTGCACCTGGTTGGCGATGTTTTCCGGGGTGGTCGGCATGTCCTTCAGGACATCCTTGGCCAGCAGCGGTACAGCCTGGGTATTGGCCGGGCCGTAGGCGATGTTTTCCGAGTAGGTCTTCTGCTGCTGTGGCGCCACCGAGAAGGCGATGAATTTCTTCGCCGCTTCGGCGCGGGTCTTGTCCAGGCCGCGTGGGATCGCCCAAGCGTCGAAGTCGTAGATGCCGCCGTTCCACACCACTTTCAGGTTGCTTTCTTTTTGTACCGCGGCGATCCGGCCGTTGTAGGCCGAGCTCATGACCACGTCACCGGAAGCGAGGTATTGCGGCGGTTGCGCACCGGCTTCCCACCACTGGATGTTCGGCTTGAGCTCATCGAGCTTCTTGAACGCACGGTCCTGGCCATCTTTGCCGGCCAGCACCTTGTAGACGTCCTTCGGTGCGACACCGTCGGCCATCAAGGCGAATTCCAGGGTGTACTTGGCGCCCTTGCGCAGGCCGCGCTTGCCCGGGAATTGCTTGGTGTCCCAGAAGTCCGCCCAGCTGGTCGGCGCGGTCTTGAGCTTGTCAGCGTTGTAGGCCAGCACGGTCGACCACACGAAGAAACCTACGCCGCAAGGTTGGATAGCGCCCTTGACGTAATCCTCGGCCTTGCCGAACAGGGCCGGGTCGAGTTGTTCGAACATGTCTTCGTCACAACCACGGGACAATTCCGGGGACTCGACTTCCACCAAATCCCAGGAAACGCTCTTGGTATCGACCATGGCCTTGACCTTGGCCATTTCGCCGTTGTACTCGCCAGCCACGATCTTGCCGTTGCCGGCCGCTTCCCACGGTGCGTAGAAGGCTTTGACCTGAGCCGCCTTGTTCGCCCCGCCGAAAGACACCACGGTCAGGTCCGGACCCGCCGCCATCGCGCTTGCCGCACCCATCATGCCCAGTGTCAGGGCTGTGAACTTCAGGGATCTCAACATTTATTGTTCTCTCCACGTGCAGGGTTGGTGTTGGTACAGCAGGGGGCGATCAATTCGCCTCTAAAAGGGGATCGAGCGCACGCACATGCTCGACTTGCCAGCCAAGCGGAACCACGTCCCCGACGGCGAGCCCGGGATCGAGCTCGGCAATCGGCTGTTTCACGAAGAAGTCGTTCTTGCCGCAGACTTCCAGGCGAACCCGGACGTGGTCGCCCAGATAGATGAATTCCGCCACCCTCCCTGAGAAGCGGTTGACACATTGTTCGCTGACGCCGTTGAGGCTCACCCGCTCCGGACGGATCGACAGGGTCACCGGCTCGCCAGGCTGGCCGACGTTCACCGCCAGGGCCTCGACTTTCTCGCCGCGTGCCAGTTCCACCAGGCAACGATCGCCGGTGTGGCTGTGCAGACGGCCATTGAGCCGGTTGTTTTCACCAATGAAGTTGGCGACAAAGGTATTTTTCGGCTCTTCATACAGGGTGCGCGGCGGGGCAATCTGCTGGATCTCGCCCTGATGGAACACCGCCACGCGGTCGGACATGGTCAAGGCTTCGCCCTGGTCGTGGGTCACATAGACCACGGTCACTCCAAGGCGCTGGTGCAGGTGCTTGATTTCCATCTGCATGTGTTCGCGCAATTGCTTGTCCAACGCGCCGAGGGGTTCGTCCATCAGCACCAGTTGCGGCTCGAACACCAGCGCCCGGGCCAGGGCCACCCGTTGTTGCTGACCGCCGGACAATTGCGCCGGGTAGCGTTGGGCGAAGCTGTCCAGCTGGACCATGCTCAGGACGCGCTTGACCCGGTCGCTCACGTCGCTCTTGTTCAGGCCACGCACGGTCAGCGGGAAGGCGAGGTTCTCGGAGACGGTCATATGCGGGAACAAAGCGTAGTTCTGGAACACCATGCCGATGTCGCGCTTGTGCGGCGGCACATTGTTGATCGAGCGCCCCGCCAGCAGGATCTCGCCGGCGGTTGGGGTTTCAAACCCGGCGAGCATCATCAGGCTGGTGGTCTTGCCGGAACCGGAAGGCCCGAGCAGGGTCAGGAATTCGCCTTTGCGAATATCCAGGTTGAGGTCTTTGACGATCAGGTTCTCGCCGTCGTAGCTCTTTTGCACACCACGAAAGCTGACCAGCACATCACTGGCCCCCGCGCTTGAATCGACCTGGCTCATACCCGCACCTTTTGTTTTGATGACTGCTTGTGAATCAAGCCTAGTGGAGCCTGGGGGCCGCGCAAATCGGGGGGCAGGAGAGAATCGCCTCAGCCGGATGGAAGAGTCGGGGTAGGGATTGCCCTACAAGGATGGCGGGATTAGGTAAGTGCAGTGGCGAGTTTCAAGCGGCAAGCTGCAAGTAGGGGCAAAAAGCGCTGTTGTGGGGTGTCGCAAATGGATATGCCGACACATTTCCCCTGTGGGAGCGAGCCTGCTCGCGATAGCGGTGTATCAGTCAATATCAATGTTGAATGACCCGACGCCATCGCGAGCAGGCTCGCTCCCACAGGGGGAAATTGTGGTGAGGGTTAGAGCAGCTTGTGCTCCATGGCGTACTTCACCAACTCGGCCAGCGAGGTGATGTTGAGCTTCTGCATCAGCCGCGCCTTGTGGGTGCTGATGGTCTTGCTGCTCAGGGCCAGTTGCTGGGCGATGTCGTTGACGTTGGCACCCTGGGCCAGGCGTTCGAAGACTGAGAATTCGCGTTCGGACAACAGCGAGTGCAGCGGCCGCGTATCGGTCAGGCCCACTTCAAAGACCATGCGGTCCGCCAGGTCGGGGTCGATGTAGCGCCCACCAGCCGCGACCTTGCGAATCGCCATGAGCAACAGGGCCGGGTCGCTGTCCTTGGTCGCGTAGCCGGCGGCGCCGACTTTCAGCGCGCGAGCAGCCATTTGCGCTTCGTCATGCATCGACAGCACCAGAATAGCCGGCGGATTGTTCAGCGCCCGGATCCGTGGGATCGCCTCCAGGCCGTTGACCCCCGGCATGGAAATGTCCAGCAGCACCACTTCGCAAGGCACGTGACGCAGGGTCTCGAGCAATTGTTCGCCATTGCTCGCTTCACCCACCACCACCAGATCCTTGGCCAGGCCGATCAACTGCTTGATGCCTTCGCGGACGATGGTGTGGTCTTCGGCTACCAGTACACGGATCACGTTCTTCTCCAGGTTCAGGCTCACATCGCAAATGGTTCGCGATGGTTACTTTACGCTCGACATCCTTGCAAGCCGATACACCGCTTTCGCGAGCAAGCCCGCTTCCACAATGGATCGGCGGTAAACACACATCTTGAATCCACCCCGATACAAGGTGGGAGCGGGCCTGCTCGCGAAGGCGCCAGCCCAGGCAACCCAAGACCATCAGGCCTCCTGCAACGGCACCCGCACCGACAGGGTCGTCCCCTCCCCCGGCTCGCTGTCCAAGGTCAATTGCCCCCCCATGATCAGCACCCGTTCGCGCATGCCGACCAAGCCAAAGGATGTGGGCCGGCTCGTATCGGCAATAAATCCTACACCGTCGTCGCTGACCGTCAGACATAAATCAGCACCTTGCTGGACCAACGTCAACTCCACGGTATGCGCCTGGGCATGGCGCATCACGTTGGTCAGCGCCTCCTGGAGAATCCGAAACAGGCCGATGGCCTTGGCGTCGCTCAGGGTTGGCAGGTTGTCCGGCACCTGCACCAGGCAAGGAATCTGCGTACGCGCCTCGAAGCGCCGAGCCTGCCATTCGATGGCCGAGGCAATGCCCGCATCCAGGATCGGCGGGCGCAACGCCGTCGCCACGTCCCGCACCAGTTGGAACAACTGGGCAATCAGCCGCTTCATGCTGTTAAGCCGCTCCTGCAACCCTGGGTCGAGTTGCGCATAGGCCAATTCGCACATGGATGTTTCCAGCTTCAACACCGTCAGCATCTGGCCCAGCTCATCGTGAACTTCCCGGGCAATACGGGCCTTTTCCTCTTCCCGCACACTTTCCAAGTGCGCCGACAATTCGCGCAATTGCTCCCGGGAGCTGGCCAGTTCCAGTTCGATGCGCTTGCTGTTGGTGATGTCCCAAACGATACCGTCCCAGACGTAGGCGCCATCCTCGAGACGGCGAGTGATCGCCTTGATCTCGGCCCAACGTTCCTGGCCTTCGCGGGTCAGGATGCGGCCCTGCCATGACCAGTCGCTGTCGGTGTCCAGCGCCTGGTCCTGGGTGCGGTGGTAATCGGCCTTGTCTTGCGGGTGCACCAGGCTGCGCAGCCCGGTGTCGCTGCGGGCCAGGGTTGCAGGGGAATAGCCCACCAGGCTTTCACTGCCTTCGCTGATGTAGGCGAAGTCGATCTGGCCGGTCACCGGCGCCCGCTCCAGGCGAAAGACCAGGCCCGGCACATTGGCGGCGATGCCTTGCAACCGCGCCTCGCTTTCGCGCAACGCCGCCAGCGCACGTCGGCGTTCAGTCACGTCGTTGAGATAGACCACCAGGTATTCGGCGTCGCGAAAACGCAGGAAGCTCAGGGAAACGTCCGCCGGCAGGATGCTGCCATCGGCCCGCACGCACTCGGTCTCGAAACTCTGCGGACCGTCTTCACTGGCCCGGGCGCGTTTCCATAGGTTCAGCCAGCGATCCATGTGCAAACCCGGTTCGAAGTCGATCAGGGGCCGATCAATGATGGCGCCCGAGGCGTAGCCGAGCATGGTTTCGGCCGCTCGGTTGGCATAACGCACGTGGCTGTCCCAATTGACCCAGAGGATACCCACCGTGCTTTGGTCGATGGAGAACTGCGTCAGACGCAAGGCCTCCTCGCTGGCCGTACGCTGGGCGATGTCTTCCCGCGCGGCACGCAGTCGGCGCTCCAGGCCACGTTGCTGGCGGCGCTGCCAGAACACGATGGCGACACTGCTGAGCAGCAAGGCCAGGATCAACAGGGTCAGGTTCTGCCAGAACCCCGGGGTTTCGGTCAGGCGCGGGTATTTTGGCTTGAGCCAACGACTGTGCAGTTGTTCCAGCTCCTTGGCCGGGATCGCCTGCAAACCGCTGTCGATGATCTCGGCCAGTTCCGGCCAATCCCGGCGCGTGGCGACCCTTAGCAACTGTGGCAGGCCAATATCGCCCACCACCGCCAGCTCGGCGAATTCGGGCTCGACCATCAATCGTCCAAGTTGCGCCTCGTCGACCACTGCGTATCGGGCCTGCTGGGTCAGCAGCAATTGCAAGGCCTCGCGTTCCAGCGGCACGCCTTGCAGATTCAGTGTCGGGTAGTTGCTGCGCAGGTAATCGGCCGTGGCGCTGGGCATGCGCACGGCGACGCGGGCCTGGGTGTCGAGTTTTTCCAACTCCACCCCCTCGGCGCCCTTTTGCGCGCCGACGATCAATTGCGGCACACGCATGTAGGGGTTGGAGAACTGCCAGAGCTTGAGCCCACCCGGGGATTGGGTCAGGCCGGGAGCGATGTCCACCTCACCCGCGCGCACCGCAGCTTCCAGTTGCGCCACGTCCTGGAAATTGCGCCAGGTCAGCTCGACGTTCAATGCCTTGCCCAGCCACTGCATCAACTCGACGTTGGTGCCGGACAACCGCTGCAAGCGCCGGTCGTATTGCGCATAAGGCGCCTGCAAGACCAGGCCGACCCGCCATTGCGGATGCTGCACCAACCATTGGCGCTGCGCTGCATTCAATTGCACCCCAGGCGCCGACGGCGCGGGCGCGGCCCACGCCATCAAGGGAAGCCATAAACAGCCGATAACCCACAGGCAGCAAAAACGCATCATCGAAGTCTCATGCACTGACAAATACTGACCAACCCATTAGGCTGCCGGAAATACTTCTGGTCATGGAATATCCGATGCCCTTTGTTTATCGCCTGGCATTGCCAGCATTGTGCCTGTCGCTGATCCTGCCAAGTGCCTTTTCTGTCCAGGCCAGCGAAACGGCCCCCGCCGCCGAGCAACCTGCCGAGGAAAAACCCGTCGAGCGCCAACCCTTGCTCGAGCGTAGCCAGGAAGAAGCGGCGGCACTTGAACGAAAGATTCCGCTCCAGGAACAGCAACAGTTGCAGACCGGCAGCGACACCTTCCTGGCGCTGTGGAAACCGGCTAATACCAGTGACCCCAGCGGTGCGGTCATCATCATCCCCGGTGCCGGCGAAACAGCTGACTGGCCTCAAGCCGTCGGCCCATTGCGTAAAAAATTGCCCGATGCGCAGTGGAGCAGCCTGAGTATCACCCTGCCGGACCTGCAAAGCGACGTCATTGCACCGCGCGTGGAGGAAGCGCCGCCCGAGACCAAACCGGCCGACGCCGTTGCAGCAGCACCGGACGCGACCACTTCAGCGCCGATCGAACAGGTTGCCGGCGGCGAAGCCGATGCGGTGGAGCCAGTCGTTGCCCAAGCCGATGAAGAACACGCCAAGGCCGATGCCGAGCGCATCTTTGCCCGCATCGACGCGGCGTTGGCCTACGCCGAACAACAAAGCGCACGTCGCATCGTGCTGCTGGGCCATGGCACCGGCGCCTATTGGGCTGCGCGTTACCTGAGCGAAAAACAGCCCTCGCAAGTCGAACGCTTCGTGATGGTAGCCGCCCAGACGCCAGTCACTGCCAAGCCTGGCCTGGCCGAACTGACCCCGACCTTGAAACTGGCGACCGCCGACATTTTCTACATGGACAAGCCGCTGGATCGCAACGCGGCGCTGGAGCGCCTGCAAGCGAGCAAACGTTTGAAAGGTTCCACATTCAGCCAGGTCTCCCTCAAGGCCCTGCCCAACCGGTCGGCGCAGGAGGAACAGCTGTTTCGTCGGGTACGGGGTTGGTTGAACCCGCAGAAGGTGGGGGAGTAAGACCGACGCTGGCGTCATCCACCGTGGCGAGGGAGCTTGCTCCCGCTGGACCGCGAAGCGGTCCTGGGATTAAGGCCACGGTTCCTCGAAGAAAGACCGCACTTACCGGATTACGACTGCTGCGCAGCCGAGCGGGAGCAAGCTCCCTCGCCACAGAGGCGGGTGAGGCTAGCGAAAATCCCGTCGCTCGCGAATCAACCGATAGGCGTTATGCAATTCCCGGGTTCTATCGGTGGCTTCACGCACCTGCAAGGGCGTCGCGCCGCTGCCGGCAATTTTGTCCGGGTGATGACGGCTGAGCAGCCGCCGGTAAGCGCGCTTGATCTGCGCCGGTTCGCTGGTGGCCGAAACCCCCAGCAGGCGCAACGCCTCCTGATAGGTCACGCCGGCGTTGGGCCGCGACAGTTTCTGCGGCTCGTAATCAGCCGCCAGCGCCTGGACTTGTTGCGGCGTCCAGCCCAACCAGCGCCCCCATTGGGCCACCAGTTCTCGCTCGCCGACACCGGCTCGCCCGTCGGCCCAGACCATCCGCCAACAGGCGCGCAACACGCCTTCAGCCGCATGGGGCTGGGCGGCCAGGCGACGCATGTAGCCGCGCAAGCGATCGTTTCCGGACTTGCCCCGGTTGAACGCCGCGATAGCCCGGCGTTGCGCCGATTCGCTCAAGTCCAGCGCCCGCATCTCCTGACGCGCCTGCTGGATATGGCCGTCGACCACACGCCCGTCGCATTTGGCCAGGCGGCCGAGCAATACAAACAATAATTCGTCGTTGCGTAACGCCGGGCGTCCGCCCAGACGCTCACGTATTTGCGCCCAGCCCTGCAGGTTCAGGCGCCGGTCCAGCGCCTGCCCCAACAATGCGCCAAGCATGGCCCCCGGGATGCTGGCTATGGCAAAGCCCGCCCCGGCTCCAATCAGAGTCCCTGGCCACCACATATCAACCGCTCGCTTCTATCAAGGTTTCGACCTGTGCCAAACGTTCATGGGTACCGACGTCGACCCAATGCCCTTTCAGGTGCTCGCCACTGACGCGCCCCTCGGCCATGGCCGTGCGCAACAGCGGTGCGAGCTTGAAGGCACCGTCCGAGCAACCGTCGAACAACCGCGGATGCAGGACGGCAATGCCGCTATAGGTCAGGTTGTCGGCAGGTGTTTGCCCATCGTGAACCTTTCCGTCGACCAGGATGAAATCACCGCCCGGGTGATGCTCGGGATTATCGACCAACACCAGGTGCGCCAGCCCTCCCAGCGGCCTGCGCAATGCGCTGAAATCGTAGTCGGTCCAAATATCGCCATTCACCACCACAAACGCGTCATCGCCCAGCAGCGGCAAGGCCCGGAAGATTCCACCGCCAGTTTCCAGCGGCTCGCCCTCGGGGGAAAAACGGATGCTCACGCCAAACCGTGAGCCATCCCCCAAGTGATCTTCGATCTGCTGGCCGAGCCAGGCGTGATTGATCACGACCTCGGTGAAACCGGCCTTGGCGAGCGCCCGCAAGTGGTATTCGATCAAGGGCACGCCACCCACACGAATCAACGGCTTTGGCGTGGTCAGAGTCAAGGGACGCATGCGCTCGCCCTTGCCCGCGGCCAGGATCATCGCTTTCATGCCGTCGCTCCGGCCGATTGCCGCAGGCTGCCAAGCAGCTCATCGAGCGGTGCCAGCTCAGGACGACGGGCAATGACCGCTTCTATATAGGCAAAGAAACGCGGCACATCGCCGAGGTAACGTGGCTTGCCGTCACGATGGCAAATGCGCGCGAAGATCCCGATGACCTTGAGATGACGCTGCACGCCCATCAAGTCGCTGGCCCGCAGGAAATCCTCGAGATCCGACTGGACGGGAATGCCCAGGGCGCCGGCCTGCTGCCAGTATCGCTCCAGCCAACCACGCACCCGCGCCTCGGGCCAACTGAGGAAGGCATCCTTAAACAGGCAGGTCACGTCATAGGTCACCGGGCCATAGACCGCATCCTGAAAGTCCAGCACGCCGGGGTTCGGCACGCTGAGCATCAGGTTGCGCGGCATGTAGTCGCGGTGCACCAGCACTTTGGGCTGGGCCAGGGCGCTGTCGATCAGCAGCTCGGAGGCTTGCTGCCAGAGTTGCTGCTGGGCCGAATCGAGTTCGATGCCCAGCTCGCGCTTGACGTACCACTCGGGGAACAATTCCAGCTCTCGACGCAGCAACGCGACATCGTAGCTCGGCAGCGGCGCGACCATCGGCAACTGCTGGAAAGCCAACAACGCTTGCAGGGCGTCATCGAACAAATCGTCGGCATTTTCGCCGTCGATCACGTCCAGATAGGTCTGGCTGCCCAAGTCATTGAGCAAAAGAAAGCCGCGCTCGAGGTCTTCGGCATAAATTTTCGGCACGTTGATGCCGGATTTCGCCAGCAAAAAAGCAATATCCACGAAGGGTTTGCAGTTTTCCTGGGGCGGTGGCGCATCCATCACGATCAAACTGTGGCCCTCGCCTTCCCAGCGGAAATATCGCCGAAAGCTCGCGTCACTGCTGGCGGCGGTCAACGTGGCCGGGGGTACGGCGCCCCAGCCCTGTTGAGTGAAAAGGATCGGCAGCTGTTCATCGAGCCAAACTTTCAGGTGTTGCAAGCGTACATCTTGGTCGGGCATTGCAAGGGTCTCCGACGGCGCTAGCCGTCAAGCGGGTCATGCTTTATTATCCAGCATCTTGTGCGACACGCGTAGCGTGCCTCCAGCTTCGCGATGAGGAGTCATCGTGAAGGGTTCTTGCAAAGGAACCAACAGCCCGGCAGCCAATTCGGGAAACAAAACCGCCCAAGGAGTCCTTCGCTTAAAAAGACTCGTTGTCGCTGCGGCGCAATAGCGAACCCAAAACCACTTAGCACTCGGAAGCGTGGTTATGGTCCGGATTTCGGACTGGGAGTGCTTACTTCAGTTCATCACATCGGCCCCATGGCCTTACTCTGACGGGAAGAATCCCCGCAGGGGTTCCTCCTTCTGCAAATAGGGGGAACATCACCCAGACAAGCCGTTTTCCTACGGTCCTTGTCCATTTCAACTGGAGACATGAGCGAAAGTTCTGTCTGTCATTGTCCAACTGTTGCAGTCACTGAACAGTAGCGGACTCGTTGTGCGACCAACGATAGCCTAGGAAGACATGCGTCACTGGTAACGGTGGGGTATGAAGCTCTTCCGACAATGTAGCCCCCGTCAGGGCGTGATCTTGCTGCGAGGCAAATCATGGATGCTCGGAGCAGTACCGGGTTGAGGCGCTAGGCTGGCTGGCAAGGGCAACGTAAGTGAACTGCTGATAAACGCCGTAAGGATAACCATGCCCAAACTGCTGTCAGGCATGAACCAAAAGGTACGAGGCCAGATATTCCTGTGGGATGTGGGAATACGTCGCTGCACAAGCCTCCGGCGAAAAGGCAGGTCCTAAACCAGTCGTGTGACAGTCAGGGAACGTGGTAAGCCCGTATGGCTGCCTTCGGGCAGGTAAACCGCAAGGTGAACTGTTGGCTGTGCGGGTATGGGATCGCAGAGAAAGCGAACGCCGGGCTGTAATGGTTCGGATAGGGATTGGAACATTATCCTACGGGAAACCGGGCAGACTTCTGCGTGGTCTTTCGTCGCATGAATGCTGATTGAGCCTGTTTCAATGAACTTCGAGGTCCAGAAATACCGGACCTTCCAATAGTCCAACCCTGACTGGAGCGCCCCTCCCCATCAGGGGATGCGTACGTCTTTTGATCAGGGTCATCTGAGAGGAAGGCAGCATGAAAGAACACAGCCAAATGGCCGTGTCTGCGCCTTCCGACGTTCCGCAGCAATGGCACGACATCGACTGGTGTCGCGTTCAGCGGAACGTTCGGGCAATGCAGATACGGATTGCGAAGGCTTGTCGGGAAGGCAACTGGCGCAGGGTGAAAGCCTTGCAACGGATGCTGACCCGCTCACGCTCGGCCAGATACTTGGCCGTACGGCGAGTCACTGAAAACCAGGGTAAGCGCACGGCGGGAGTCGACCGCGTGCTCTGGGATACACCGGATGCCAAATGGAAAGCGGCAGATGGATTGAAGCGCCACGGGTATAAACCTCGGCCGCTACGGCGAGTGTTTATCCCAAAGTCGAATGGAAAGGAGCGCCCTTTGGGCATCCCGACCATGACTGACAGGGCAATGCAGGCGTTGTATTTGCTTGCTCTGGCGCCCATCGCAGAAACCACGGGTGATCCCAATAGCTACGGCTTCAGGATCGAACGCTCGACGGCGGATGCGATGGGGCAGTTGTTCGTTTGCCTGTCCAAGAGGCTATCGGCCAAATGGGTTTTGGAAGCGGACATCAAAGGCTGCTTTGACCATATCAACCACGACTGGCTGATCCACCACGTCCCTACGGACAAAATGGTTCTTCGCAAATGGTTGAAAGCAGGCGTGATCCATAAAGGCCAGCTTCAGGCAACGGATGCCGGTACACCTCAAGGCGGGATTATCTCGCCGACCTTGGCAAACATGGTACTGGATGGCCTGGAAACACAGCTCAAGCGATATCTGGGCGTGACACGGGCCAAGAAGCTGAAAATCAATGTAGTGCGATATGCGGACGATTTTGTGATCACTGGCGAATCGAAAGAGGTGCTCGATAGCGAAGTCAAACCTTGGGTGGAGCAGTTCCTCGCAGTGCGCGGGTTGCAGTTATCCCCTGAGAAAACCCGTGTCGTCCATATAGATGAAGGCTTTGACTTTCTGGGTTGGAATTTCCGCAAGTACGGCGGGAAGCTTCTGATCAAGCCGAGCAAGAAAAACGTGAAAGCGTTCTATCGCAAGGCCAAGGAGGTCATCAGCACCAACAAAGCGGTGACGCAAGAGGATCTGATTCGATTGCTGAACCCGATGCTGCGAGGCTGGGCGGTCTATCACCAGCCAGTAGTCGCCAAGAAGGCGTACAGCCGCATGGACTTTCAAATATTCCAAGCGCTATGGCGCTGGGCAAAACGGCGACACCCGAACAAAAGCCTCGACTGGATCAGGAAGAAGTATTTCCAACTCATCGAGGGTCGAAACTGGGTGTTCTGCACCACGTTACTGACAGAGACTGGGGATAAAGAGGAGATCAGGCTATACACCCTTGAGGCTACGCCGATCGAGAGGCACAGAAAAATCAGCGGGGAGTACAACCCGTTCGATCCTTCGATGGAGGAAATGGGCGAGAAACTGCGGATGTCCCGGATGCTCGGGAAACTGAAATACCGCAAACAAGTATCAAACCTGTTTCAATCGCAAAAAGGTCTGTGTTTACTGTGCAAGAACCCGATAACCAGGGAGACGGGGTGGCACGACCACCACATCATTTATCGCTCACAAGGCGGTGGTGACTCGCTAAGCAACCGGGTACTATTGCATCCCATTTGCCACCAGCAGCTTCATGCTCGTGGGCTAACAGTGAACAAACCGGCTCCCGATTTCGGGGGTTAAGTAGAGACTTGAGCCGTATGCGCTGAAAGGCGCACGTACGGTTTTTAGGGGGGAGCAGGCCAGAAATGGTCTGTTCCTACCCAACTTTCAGACCATCGAGAGGCGTGCGGCCCACACCGCGGGCAGATGGCACGCAGGAAGCCCGGACTAATAAGATGGCATTGAAATCCCCCGCGTTTCGTAAAAAATTTCCGTTGCTGGTTACCGGCAGTCTGCTGGCCCTGCAACCCCTGGCCTCTTCATTCGTCGTCGCGGCGCAGCAGTATGACTGCTCCGTCTCCGCTTCGGGTGCCTGGGACTGTGCGCCCAAGACACCGGCCGCCGCGTTGCCGCCGCGCCCCGTGCATGACGGCAGTGCGGTTTCCGACAGTGGCGCCGCTGCGACCGACAGCAGCTCGGGCGAGGAAGCCGGCGAAAAGCCGATGCTCGTGACCGAAGCCAAGGGCCGTGGCCTGAAGTCGCGCAGTGCAGACTACAGTCACCTGGATTGGGTTCCACGGGAGAACCTCACCCCGGCGCAATTGGCTGAAACCGGTCCTTACTGCGCCGGTGCCTATATCGAGCCGACGCGTCCTGGCATGGATGACAAGACCGCCAAGAGCGACGCCCCCACCTTCCTCGGCGCCAAGGCGTCGCGCTACCAGCAGGAAGAACAGGTGGCGACCCTGGCCGGTGACGTGGTCATGCGCCAGGGCAGCATGCAGGTCGAGGCCGACGAGGCCAGCCTGTACCAGGCCGAGAACCGTGGCGAGCTGAGCGGCAACGTGCGGGTTCGCGACAACGGTGCGCTGATCGTTGGCGACCACGCCGATGTCCAGCTGGACACCGGCGAAGCCAAGGTCGACAACGCCGAATACGTGATGCACAAGTCGCGCATCCGCGGTAACGCGCTGTACGCCAAGCGCGCCGAGAACGCGATCATCCGCCTCAAGGACGGTACGTACACCACGTGCGAACCGGGCAGCAACGCCTGGACCCTCAAGGGCAACAACATCACCTTGAACCCGGCCACCGGCTTCGGCACCGCGACCAACGTGACGCTGCGCGTCAAGGACTTCCCGGTCCTGTACACGCCGTACATCTACTTCCCGATCGACGACCGTCGCCAGTCCGGCTTCCTGCCGCCAACCATCGGCAGCAGCAGCGACACCGGCTTCCTGCTGGTCACCCCGTACTACTTCAACCTGGCGCCGAACTACGACGCCACGTTGTACCCACGCTACATGGCCAAGCGCGGCCTGTTGATGGAAGGCGAGTTCCGCTACCTGACCAAGTCCAGCGAAGGTCAGTTCGGCGCGGCGTACCTCAACGACGAGGACGATGAGCGCAGCGGGCAGAGCGACTATGACAAGACCCGCTACATGTACAACTGGCAGCACAAGGGCGGCCTCGATTCGCGCGTGCTGACGGAAGTCGACTACACCAAGATCAGCGATCCGTACTACTTCCAGGATCTGGAAAGCGATCAGATCGGTATCGAGTCCAATGACTACGTCAATCAGCAAGGTGCGGTCAGCTATCGCGGCGACAACTACACGGCGCGGGTGAATGCCCAGGCCTACCAGATGGCGACGATTTCGAAGATCACCCCTTACAACCGCTTGCCTCAGATCACCTTCAACGGAGAGCTGCCGCAACACCCGTATGGCTTGGACTTCGCTTACAAGACAGAGCTGGTGCGGTTTGATCGGGATTTGCGGACCGGTGCCTACACTGACGAAGACGGTAACTCCGAGCCACGGCTGGACACCAATGTACGCGGACTGGCGCGGGCTAACGGCACTCGCCTGAACCTGGCGCCTGTCATGAGCCTGCCGATGGAAGCGACTTACGGTTTCATTAAGCCTTCGCTCAAATACCAGTACACCCAATACGATCTGGACCTGGATGGTACGGGCAAATCACAAATCGCCGCACAATCTGCCGAAGCTGATCGCCTGCGGGGCACTTACAGCGGCAGCCAGAGCCGCGGCGTTCCAATCGCCAGCATCGACAGTGGCCTGTATTTCGACCGAGACACCCAATGGTTTGGCAGCAATTACCGTCAAACCCTGGAGCCGCGCCTGTTCTACCTCTATGTCCCAGAGAAAGATCAGAGCGACATTCCGGTTTTCGACACTGGTGAATCCACCTTCAGCTATTCCTCGCTGTTCCGGGACAACCGCTTCTCCGGCTCCGACCGTGTCGGCGACGAGAACAAACTGTCCCTGGGCGTGACCAGCCGCTGGATCCAGGAAAACGGTTTCGAGCGCCAGCGCGTCAGCGTCGGCCAGGCCTTTTACTTCAAGGACCGCGAAGTTCAACTGCCAGGCATCGACTTCAAGACGCGTGAAGATGCCAAGTCAGACGTATCTCCATATGCATTGGAATACGAGTTCCGCTGGAACCGTGACTGGCGCACTACAGCTACCTATAACTGGGATCCGGACACTCGTAGCCCGCGCTCGGGCAGCGCGATGTTCCACTACCAGCCAGAAGACAACCCGAACAAGGTCGTCAATGCCGGTTATCGCTATCGCAACGACCAGGTCCGTTACGATCAAACCACTGGCCAATGGTCCGTGGGCGGTGGCGACTACGGGACGCCAGGCACACCTGGCTACGTGAAGGACTACTACAAGATCAAGCAGCACGACTTCTCGGTCATCTGGCCGATCGTGCCGCAGTGGAACCTCATCAGCCGCTGGCAGTATGACTACAACCGCAACCGTACCCTGGAAGCCTTCGGTGGTTTCGAATACGACAACTGCTGCTGGAAACTGCGCCTGATCAACCGTTACTGGGTCGACTATGAAGAGTTCAGTCAAGACGCCCCGGAAAACGAAAAAGGCGACCGCGGCATCTTCCTCCAAATTGTCCTGAAGGGACTCGGCGGCCTCACCGGCGCCAAGGTAGAGAGCTTCCTCGACAAAGGCATCCAAGGTTATCGTGAACGTGAAGATCAAGCTTTCTGATTGTCTGCGCCCGCTGATGCTGGGCGCGCTGTTCCTGGGTACCGCGGCCAACGCCGCGGTACAGTCCATCGATAAGGTAGTGGCCATCGTCGACAACGACGTGGTCATGCAAAGCCAGTTGGACCAGCGCGTCCATGAAGTACAGCAAACCATCGCCAAGCGCGGCGGTGGCCTGCCGCCTCCGGGCGTGCTGGACCAGCAAGTGCTCGAACGCCTGATCGTCGAGAACCTGCAATTGCAGATCGGCGAACGTTCCGGCATTCGCATCACCGACGAAGAACTGAACCAGGCCGTGGGCACCATTGCCCAGCGCAATAACATGAGCATCGACCAGTTCCGCGCCGCCCTGGCTCGCGACGGCCTCTCCTACGAGGACGCCCGCGATCAGATCCGCCGCGAGATGGTCATCAGCCGTGTGCGCCAACGCCGTGTCGCCGAACGCATCCAGGTCTCGGAACAGGAAGTGAAGAACTTCCTCGCCTCCGACCTGGGCAAGATGCAGCTTTCCGAAGAACTGCACCTGGCGAACATCCTGATCCCAACCCCGGAAAGCGCCAACTCCGAAGCCATCCAGAGCGCTTATCGCCAGGCGATGGACGTCTACCAGCAGCTCAAGCAAGGGGCGGATTTCGGCCAGATGGCGATTGCCAAGTCGGGCAGCGACAACGCCTTGGAAGGCGGCGACATGGGCTGGCGCAAACCTGCTCAACTGCCGCCTCCGTTCGACCGCGAACTGAGCGCCATGGCCGTGGGCGACATCACCCAGCCAGCACGCACGCCGGGCGGCTTCATCATCCTGAAAGTGCTGGAAAAACGCGGTGGCGGAACCCAGGTGCGTGACGAAGTCCATGTTCGCCACATCCTGATCAAGCCAAGCGAGATTCGCAGCGAAGCCGAGACCAAGCGCCTGGCGGAAAAACTCTACGACCGCATCGAAGCGGGCGAAGACTTCGCCGAACTGGCGAAGAGCTTCTCGGAAGACCCGGGTTCGGCCCTCAATGGCGGCGACCTGAACTGGGTCGACCCGAATGCACTGGTTCCCGAGTTCCGCCAGGTCATGGCCAACACGCCGCAAGGCCAGCTGTCCAAGCCGTTCAAGAGCCCTTATGGCTGGCACGTGCTGGAAGTCCTTGGCCGTCGCGCCACCGACAGCACCACCCAAGCGCGCGAACAGCAGGCGATGACCGTATTGCGCAACCGCAAATACGACGAAGAACTGCAAACCTGGCTGCGTCAGATTCGTGACGAAGCCTACGTTGAAATCAAACTTCCTGGTGCAGACCAGGCAGCGCAGTGAAACCCAAGCGTTTCGCGCTGACACCCGGCGAACCAGCCGGCATCGGTCCCGACCTGTGCCTGCTGCTCGCCTCGCAACCCCAGCCACATCCTCTGATTGCCATTACCAGTTGTGACCTGCTCCGTGAGCGGGCCGCGCAACTGGGCGTGGCCGTCGACCTGTTGCCGGTGACGCCACAGGCCTGGCCGGACGCTCCGGCGCCCGCCAACAGCCTGTATGTCTGGGATACGCCATTGGGTGCTCCGGTCGTCACTGGGCAGTTGGACAAGGCCAACGCCGCCTTCGTCCTGCAAACCCTGACCCGCGCCGGCCAAGGCTGCCTGGATGGGGCGTTCGCCGGCATGATCACCGCACCGGTGCACAAGGGCGTGATCAACGAATCCGGAATTGCCTTTTCCGGACACACCGAATTCCTGGCGGACCTGACCCACACCGCGCAAGTGGTGATGATGCTCGCCACCCGAGGCTTGCGCGTGGCCCTGGTGACCACTCACCTGCCCTTGCGGGACATCGCCGACGCCATCACCCCGGAACGCCTGGAACGGGTCACGCGCATCCTGCACGCCGACCTCCAGGAAAAATTCGGCATTGCCCGGCCACGCATCCTGGTCTGTGGACTCAACCCCCATGCCGGCGAAGGCGGACATCTGGGCCGTGAAGAAATCGACATCATCGAACCCACCTTGGAGCGCTTGCGCAGCGAGGGCATGGACCTGCGTGGCCCGCTGCCTGCCGACACTCTGTTTACCCCCAAATATCTGGAGCACTGCGATGCGGTGCTGGCGATGTACCACGACCAGGGCCTGCCCGTGCTGAAGTACAAAGGCTTCGGCGCGGCAGTCAACGTGACGTTGGGCCTGCCGATCATCCGCACCTCCGTGGACCATGGCACCGCCCTGGACCTGGCCGGCAGCGGCAAGATCGATACCGGCAGCCTGCAAGTCGCACTGGAAACCGCCTACCAGATGGCCGAGACCCATTTATGACCGAGCAATACCAACACCGCGCGCGCAAGCGCTTCGGCCAGAACTTCCTGCATGACGCCGGCGTGATCGATCGCATCCTGCGCTCCATCCGAGCCAAGCCCGACGACCGCCTGCTGGAAATCGGGCCGGGCCAGGGCGCCCTGACCGAGGGCCTGCTCGACAGCGGCGCGCAACTGGACGTGGTGGAATTGGACAAGGACCTTGTCCCGATCCTCAACCAGCAGTTCGCCGGCAAGAGCAATTTCAACCTGCATCAGGGCGACGCGCTGAAGTTCGACTTCAATAGCCTGAACGCCGCGCCGAACAGCCTGCGGGTGGTGGGCAACCTGCCCTACAACATTTCCACACCGCTGATCTTCCACCTGCTGAGCAATGCCGGCCTGATCCGTGACATGCATTTCATGCTGCAGAAAGAAGTGGTCGAGCGCCTCGCCGCCGGCCCTGGCGGTGGCGATTGGGGTCGCCTGTCGATCATGGTCCAGTACCATTGCCGGGTCGAACACCTATTCAACGTCGGTCCGGGTGCATTCAACCCGCCACCAAAAGTCGATTCGGCCATCGTCCGCCTGGTGCCCCACGCGGTCCTGCCACACCCGGCCAAGGATCATCGCCTGCTGGAGCGGGTGGTGCGCGAAGCGTTCAACCAACGCCGCAAGACCCTGCGCAATACCTTGAAACTGTTGCTCAGCAGCGCCGAAATCGAAGCCGCCGGCGTCGATGGCAGCCTGCGTCCCGAGCAGCTGGACCTGGCGGCGTTCGTACGCCTGGCCGACAAGCTCAGCGAACAGGTCGCCCCGCAAGCCGACGCCCACTGAACGGGTGTCGAGCGCTATCGGGCAGTACGCCAGTCTGGTCTACTACCCGATACTTGGCCTAGACTCATCTCCTGAGTCGCGCCCGCGTCCCGCTTCGTTTTTAAGGCCTTATTTGCATGTCTGATTCTCGTTACCAGGTCGACGTCAGCGTCACCACCCGTTTTCTGGCAGAACAGTCGCAACCCGAACATGACCGCTTCGCCTTCGCCTACAGCATTACCGTAAGCAACAACGGTTCGTTGCCGGCCAAGCTGCTGTCGCGACACTGGGTCATCACCGACGGCGACGGACATGTCGAAGAAGTGCGTGGTGATGGCGTGGTCGGCCAGCAACCCTTGATCGAGGCCGGTAAAAGCCACAGCTACAGCAGTGGGACGGTGATGACCACCAAGGTCGGCACCATGCAGGGCACCTACCAGATGCTGGCCGAGGACGGCACACGCTTCGATGCTGTCATCAAGCCCTTTCGCCTGGCTGTGCCCGGGGCCTTGCACTAATGGCCACGTACGCGGTTGGCGACCTGCAAGGCTGCCTCGACCCGCTCAAGTGTTTATTGGAGCGCGTCGCCTTCGATTCGCAAAAAGACACGCTGTGGCTGGTGGGCGACCTGGTCAACCGGGGCCCGCAGTCCCTTGAGACGCTGCGTTTTCTCTACGGTATCCGCCAGTCACTGGTGTGCGTGCTCGGCAACCACGACCTGCACCTGCTGGCCGCCTGGCAGAACATCGAGCGCCTGAAGAAATCAGACACCTTGAGCGAAATCCTCGCCGCCCCCGATTGCGTTGAATTGCTGGAGTGGCTGCGCCAGCAAAAGCTCATGCACTACGACGAGCAACGCAATCTCGCGCTGGTCCATGCCGGCATTCCGCCCCAATGGTCCCTGCGCAAGGCACTCAAGTGCGCCGCCGAGGTGGAACAGGCATTACGCGACGACAATCTGTTCGCACCCTACCTGGATGGCATGTACGGCAACGAGCCGGTCAAGTGGGACAACGACCTCACCGGCAGCGCCCGCCTTCGCGTCATTACCAATTACTTCACGCGGATGCGCTTCTGCACTCGCGACGGCAAGCTCGACCTCAAGGGCAAGGAAGGCATCGAGACCGCTCCACCCGGCTATGCCCCCTGGTTCAAGCACAGTGAGCGCAAAACTCGTCACCTGAAGATCATTTTCGGGCACTGGGCGGCACTGGAAGGCCAATGCGACGAACCCGGCGTCTTCGCCCTCGATACCGGCTGCGTGTGGGGCAGCGCCCTGACGCTGATGAACATCGACACCGGCGAGCAACTGCGCTGCGATTGCGACGAACAGGGCCACGCCAGAACCCACCACCCAGTCACAGCCCCATCGCCGGCCGACACCGCCGTTTGACCGGCGCTGCGCCCACGCTACAGGAGTCCCTCATGACCGAATTCAAACGCATTCCCCCGGAACAGGCCCAAGCCCTGCGCGAGCAAGGCGCGGTGGTCGTCGATGTCCGCGACCCGGCCACTTTTGCCGCTTTGCATATCCGTGGCTCCAAGCATCTGGATAACCATTCCATCGCCGATTTCATCCGCGCCGCCGACCTCGATGCACCGACCGTCGTGGTCTGCTACCACGGCAATTCCAGCCAGAGCGCAGCCGCTTATCTGGTCAGCCAGGGCTTCAGCGACGTCTACAGCCTGGACGGTGGCTTTGAGCTGTGGCGTGCGACTTATCCGGCAGAAACAGCGCAAGGCACCGACGAATAATTTTTTATGCCGGCCAAGCCCGCGTGAACCGTGGGCTTGAGCGATGGCAGACGAATGGTCTGCCACAACTAATTACGTATTCCACCTTTACCTCCGCGATTCCGAACTATCCTTAGCCTCAGGCCATCCAAAACAGGGGAGAGCCGGTACACCGGCGCGCGGGTCATCGGGAGTCAGCTTTCAGGAGCCTGCATTCTTGAAAGCATTCTGGGGGGTAAACGGCATCTGGGTCCCCAGGGGCTGTCCAGCATCGACTGATTGATCCGACACCGGCTCCACGTATCGAGCGAGGTGACGTCATGAGCATTTTTAGCCACTTCCAGCAACGTTTCGAGTCCACGCGGCAAGAGGAATACTCGCTGCAGGAATACCTCGAACTCTGCAAGCAGGACCGCAGTGCCTATGTGTCGGCTGCGGAGCGTCTGTTGCTGGCCATCGGAGAACCGGAGCTGCTGGATACCTCGACCAACTCGAGGCTCTCGCGCATTTTCTCCAACAAGGTGATTCGCCGTTATCCGGCTTTTGCGGACTTCCACGGGATGGAAGAATGCATCGAACAGATCGTGTCCTACTTCCGCCATGCCGCCCAAGGCCTGGAAGAGAAGAAGCAAATCCTTTATCTGCTCGGCCCCGTGGGTGGCGGTAAATCGTCCCTGGCCGAAAAACTCAAGCAACTGATCGAAAAAGTGCCCTTCTACGCCATCAAGGGCTCGCCGGTGTTCGAATCACCCCTGGGGCTGTTCAACGCCACCGAGGACGGCGCGATCCTCGAGGAAGACTTCGGTATTCCACGCCGCTACCTCAATACCATCATGTCGCCATGGGCGACCAAGCGCCTGGCCGAGTTCGGCGGTGATATCAGCCAGTTCCGGGTGGTCAAGCTCTACCCCTCGATCCTCAACCAGATCGCGGTCGCCAAGACTGAACCGGGTGACGAAAACAACCAGGACATCTCGGCCCTGGTGGGCAAGGTCGATATCCGCAAACTGGAAGAATTCCCACAGAACGACGCCGACGCCTACAGCTACTCGGGTGCGCTGTGCCGGGCCAACCAGGGCCTGATGGAATTCGTTGAAATGTTCAAGGCGCCCATCAAGGTCCTGCACCCGCTGCTGACGGCTACACAGGAAGGCAACTACAACAGCACCGAGGGCCTGGGGGCCATTCCGTTCACCGGCATCCTGCTGGCGCACTCCAACGAATCGGAATGGTATACCTTCCGCAACAACAAGAACAACGAAGCTTTCATCGACCGGATCTATATCGTCAAGGTGCCGTACTGCCTGCGAGTGAGCGATGAGGTGAAGATCTACGACAAGCTGTTGTTCAACAGTTCGCTGTCCAAGGCTCATTGCGCCCCCGACACCTTGAAAATGCTGGCCCAGTTCACGGTGCTGTCGCGCCTCAAGGAACCGGAAAACTCCAACATCTATTCGAAGATGCGCGTGTACGACGGTGAAAACCTCAAGGACACCGATCCGAAGGCCAAGTCGATCCAGGAATACCGCGACAACGCCGGCGTCGATGAAGGGATGAACGGGCTGTCCACACGCTTCGCGTTCAAGATCCTGTCCAAGGTCTTCAACTTCGATCCCCACGAAATCGCGGCCAACCCGGTTCATTTGCTGTATGTGCTGGAGCAGCAGATCGAGCAAGAGCAATTCCAGGCCGAAACCCGCGAACGCTACCTGCGCTTCTTGAAGGAATACCTGGCGCCGCGCTACATCGAGTTCATCGGCAAGGAAATCCAGACGGCGTACCTGGAGTCCTACAGCGAATACGGCCAGAACATCTTCGACCGCTATGTGCTGTATGCAGACTTCTGGATCCAGGACCAGGAATACCGCGACCCGGAAACCGGCGAGATCCTCAACCGCGTGGCCCTCAACGAGGAACTGGAAAAAATCGAGAAGCCAGCGGGCATCAGCAATCCGAAGGACTTCCGCAACGAAATCGTCAATTTCGTGTTGCGCGCCCGGGCCAACAACAACGGCAAGAACCCAACCTGGCTCAGCTATGAAAAGCTGCGGGTGGTCATCGAGAAGAAGATGTTCTCCAACACCGAAGACCTGCTGCCCGTCATCAGCTTCAACGCCAAGGCCAGCAAGGAGGACCAGCAAAAACACAACGACTTCGTCACACGCATGGTCGAACGTGGCTACACCGACAAACAGGTACGACTGCTTTCCGAGTGGTACCTGCGGGTCCGGAAATCGCAGTAGTACAGCGACAAGCTACAAGCTATAAGCTGCAAGAGAAAAGCGCGTGAGCCCTGGGTACAGGTGCCTGCTTTTACTTGCAGCTTGTAGCTCACGACTTGAAGCTCCCCCGGAGGGGCCTATGAGCTATGTGATCGACCGACGCCTTAACGGCAAGAACAAAAGCACGGTTAACCGCCAGCGGTTTCTGCGGCGTTACCGTGACCACATCAAGAAGGCCGTCGAAGAGGCGGTCAGCCGGCGTTCCATTACCGATATGGAACACGGCGAACAGATCAGCATCCCCGGCCGCGACATCGACGAGCCGGTGCTGCACCATGGGCGCGGCGGCAAGCAGACCGTCGTGCACCCTGGCAATAAGGAGTTCACCAGTGGCGAGCACATCCCCCGTCCCCAGGGCGGAGGTGGCGGCAAAGGTCCCGGCAAGGCCGGCAACTCCGGCGAAGGCATGGATGAGTTCGTCTTCCAGATCACCCAGGAGGAATTCCTGGAGTTCATGTTCGAGGACCTGGAGCTGCCGAACCTGGTCAAGCGCAACCTGACCGGTACCGACACCTTCAAGACCGTGCGTGCCGGTATCAGCAATGAAGGCAACCCATCACGCATCAACATTATCCGCACCCTTCGCTCCGCCCACGCCCGGCGCATCGCGCTGTCGGGCAGCAGCCGGGCAAAACTGCGCGAAGCCAAGGAAGAACTGGCCCGCCTAAAACGCGAAGAACCCGACAATTTCGGCGACATTCAAGACCTCGAAGCGGAAATCGAGAAGCTTAGCGCCCGCATCCATCGCGTCCCGTTCCTCGACACCTTTGACCTCAAGTACAACCTGCTGGTGAAACAGCCAAACCCCAGCTCCAAGGCAGTGATGTTCTGCCTGATGGACGTTTCCGGCTCCATGACCCAGGCGACCAAGGACATCGCCAAGCGCTTCTTCATCCTGTTGTACCTGTTCTTGAAACGGAATTACGACAAGATCGACGTGGTGTTCATCCGCCACCACACTAGCGCCCGGGAAGTGGACGAAGAGGAGTTTTTCTACTCCAGGGAAACCGGCGGCACCATTGTGTCTAGCGCCCTGAAGCTGATGCAGGAAATCATGGCTGAACGCTACCCAGCCAATGAATGGAACATCTACGCGGCCCAGGCGTCGGACGGCGACAACTGGAACGACGATTCACCGATCTGCCGTGACATCCTGATCAACCAGATCATGCCGTTCGTCCAGTACTACACCTACGTGGAGATTACCCCACGTGAACACCAGGCCTTGTGGTACGAATACGAACGGATTGCCGAAGCATTTTCCGACACATTTGCCCAACAGCAACTGGTCTCGGCCGGGGATATCTACCCGGTCTTCCGTGAACTCTTCCAGCGCAGGTTAGTGACATGACCGCCAAAAAAGAGCAGAAGCGCCAGCCCATTTCCACCGGCTCCGAATGGACGTTCGAGCTGATCAAGGCCTACGACCGCGAAATCAGCCGTATCGCGGACCGTTATGCCCTGGACACCTACCCGAACCAGATCGAGGTGATCACCGCCGAGCAAATGATGGACGCCTACGCGTCGGTCGGCATGCCGCTGGGCTATCACCACTGGTCCTACGGCAAGCACTTCCTCAGTACCGAGAAATCCTACAGCCGCGGCCAGATGGGGCTGGCCTACGAAATCGTGATCAACTCGGACCCGTGCATCGCCTACCTAATGGAAGAAAACACCATCTGCATGCAGGCTTTGGTGGTGGCGCACGCTTGCTACGGGCACAACAGCTTCTTCAAGGGCAACTACCTGTTCCGTACGTGGACCGATGCCAGTTCGATCATCGATTACCTGGTATTCGCCAAGCAGTACATCATGCAATGCGAGGAGCGCCACGGCATCGATGCCGTGGAAGACCTGCTGGACTCCTGCCATGCCCTGATGAACTACGGCGTGGACCGCTACAAGCGGCCGTATCCGATTTCCGCCGAAGAAGAACGCCGGCGCCAGAAGGACCGCGAAGAGCACCTGCAAAAACAGATCAACGACCTATGGCGCACCATTCCCAAAGGCGCGGACAAGTACAACGAAAAAGACAACGCACGTTTCCCGGCCGAGCCCCAGGAGAACATTCTCTACTTCATTGAAAAACACGCGCCGTTGCTGGAGCCCTGGCAGCGGGAAATCGTGCGCATCGTGCGCAAGATCGCCCAGTATTTCTATCCACAGCGCCAAACCCAGGTGATGAACGAGGGCTGGGCCACGTTCTGGCACTACACGCTGATGAACGACCTGTACGACGAGGGCCTGGTTACCGACGGCTTCATGATGGAGTTCCTGACGTCCCACACCAGTGTGGTGTTCCAACCTGGCTTCGACAGCCCGTACTACAGTGGCATCAATCCTTACGCACTGGGCTTCGCCATGTACCGCGACATCCGGCGCATGTGCGAAAACCCGACCGAGGAAGATCGTCGCTGGTTCCCGGAAATCGCTGGTTCGGACTGGTTGTCCGCCATCAAATTCGCCATGAGCAGCTTCAAGGACGAGAGTTTTATCCTGCAGTACCTCTCACCCAAGGTGATCCGCGACCTGAAATTGTTCAGCATCCTTGATGACGATCAGAAAGATGACCTGGTGGTGCCTGCCATTCACGATGAAAGCGGCTACCGCATCATCCGCGAAACCCTGGCGGCGCAGTACAACCTGGGTAACCGCGAACCCAATGTGCAGATCTACAGCATCGATCGCCGCGGAGACCGCTCGCTGACCCTGCGGCACCAGGCCCATAACCGTAAACCACTGGGCGACTCTACCGATGAAGTGCTCAAGCACCTGCATCGGCTCTGGGGTTTCGACATCCACCTGGAAACCCTGCAAGGCGACCAGGTCATGAAAACCCACCACGTTCCCCCAAGAAGCGAACAAGCCGAAGGCGACTATGGCCGCCTGGACCTGGCCGTCATTCATCTTTGATCCCGTTTTCGCCTCCAGAGGTCCGACGCAAAGGTTATCCTGTCGGACCAACGGAGGTTTTTTATGCAGATCTATAAAGTTGGCGGCGCCGTTCGCGATCGCCTGCTGGGCATTCCCGTCACCGACGTCGATCGAGTCGTGGTGGGGGCGACTGCCGAGGAGATGCTCGCCAAGGGTTTTCGCCCTGTGGGGGCCGATTTTCCGGTATTTCTCGACCCGAAGACTGGCGAGGAATATGCCCTCGCCCGCACTGAACGCAAGAGCGGCCGCGGCTATGGCGGCTTCGTGTTCCATGCCAGCCCCGAAGTGACCTTGGAAGAGGATCTGGTTCGCCGGGACTTGACCATCAATGCCATGGCTGAAGATGACCATGGCAACCTGACCGATCCGTACCACGGCCAGCGCGATCTGGAAGCTCGGGTACTGCGCCACGTTTCCCCCGCTTTCGCCGAAGATCCGCTCCGAGTCCTGCGGGTTGCCCGCTTTGCTGCACGTTATGCGCCGCAGGGTTTCAAGGTGGCGGACGAGACCCTTGAACTGATGCGCCAGCTCAGCGAGTCCGGCGAACTGGAGGCATTGACGGCCGAGCGCAGTTGGAAAGAAATTTCCCGCGCCCTCATGGAAAACCAGCCACAGGTATTCATCCAGGTCTTGCGCGACTGCACGGCCCTCAAGGTCCTGATGCCCGAGGTCGATGCGCTGTTTGGCGTGCCCCAGCCTGAAGCCCACCACCCGGAAATCGATACCGGCGTTCACACCTTGAGCGTGCTGGAGCAGGCGGCACTGCATCAACAACCGCTCACGGTCCGCTGGGCCTGCCTGCTTCACGACCTGGGCAAAGGCCTGACGCCCCAGGACGAATGGCCGCGTCACATCGCCCATGAGCACAAGGGCTTGAAGCTGATCAAGGCCGTCAGCGAGCGCTTCAAGGCGCCCCGCGACTGTCAGGAGCTGGCGTTGTTGGTCGGCCAATACCACACCCATGGCCATCGCGCGCTTGAACTGAAGGCGTCTACTTTGCTTGAGCTGCTGCAGAGTTTCGATGTGTACCGTCGACCTCAGCGCTTCGAGGAGTTCATCGCAGCCTGTGAGATGGATGCGCGAGGACGCAAAGGGCTTGAAGAACGGAGTTATCCACAGGCTGATTATCTGCGAGGCGCAGCGGCAGCGGCCCGCGCGGTAGCGGTGCAGCCTTTGCTGGAGAAGGGTTTCAAGGGACCGGAGCTGGGAGAGGCGATCAAGCGTGAGCGTCTCAGGGTGTTGAAGGCCTACAAGGAAGCGGCGAGCTGACGGGAGTTTGTATCAACTGATATTTCTGCTGAATGTACAACCGCCATCGCGAGCAGGCTCGCTCCCACATCAGGATTTCAGCGTGCACATATCCTGTGTTCAACCGAGATCCACTGTGGGAGCGAGCCTGCTCGCGATAGCGGCAACCGTCTCACAACAGATTCGACGGCGTAAGCGGCTGGCCTCGCCATTCAAAAGCCACCGGTGCCAGCACCTGGTCGATCTGCGCTTCTTCCCACAACGTGGCAAAGCTTTTGCCTACACCCGGATGAATCCGATCCGGCGCCATCAGCGACAAAGGCCACAGGACGAAGGCGTTCTTGAGAATTTCCGCGCGCGGCAGGATCAACCCGTCGAAGTTGCCGACCTGTTCGCCGTACAAGAGCACGTCGATATCCAGTGGCAACCCTTTGCGGTCAGGCGCATAGCGACCGTTGTCCGCCTCGATGAACTTGAGGCGACGGTCTAATTCCATCAGCGGCAGATCCGTGAAGGCCGAGACGACAAAATTGAAGAACGGCCCGCTCTTGATACCCACCGGCTGGCTCTCGAACACGGCCGAACAGCGCATATCCACCAGGAAGCCCGCCAAGGCCTCAAGGCCGGCGCGCAGATGGGTTTCGCGCTCGATATTACTGCCGAGCCCGAGAAAAACCTGAGTCAGCGACATCCGCGCTCGATCTCCACGCCAACGCCGCTGGCCGCCGGTACGGCGCCTGGCTTGGTCACTTTCAGACGCAGCCAGGTGATCTTGAACTCGTCCATGAGTGCCTGGGCCAGCCGTTCGGCAAAGGTCTCGACCAACTGGAACTGCGCTTGCTCGGCAAACACCTGGATTCGCGAAGAAACGCTGGCGTAGTCGAGCGCCAGGGTCAGGTCGTCGCCTGCGGCGGCCGGGCGGTTGTCCCAGGCAAAGCTCAGGTCAAGCCGCAGGCACTGTCGGATGCCTCGCTCCCAGTCGTAGGCACCGATTACCGTGTCGACTTCCAGGCCCTCGATAAACACTCTGTCCAAGCACTCTTCTCCGCAGCACGACAAGGGCGCGATGCCCCGTTAGAATCAGGGCGTCCTCGCCCGGAATAGTTAGCATGTTTTGGTTACTGGCGATTCTCGCCTACCTGCTCGGCTCGCTGTCCTTCGCCATTTTGCTCAGCCGCCTGACCGGTCGCCCGGATCCGCGAATGAGTGGCTCGGGCAATGCCGGCGCCACCAACATGCTGCGCCTGGCAGGACGCAAACTCGCCATCCTGACCCTGCTGGGCGACCTCTGCAAAGGCCTTGTCCCGGTATTGATCGCCAGCCTTGCAGGGCTTTCGTTGCAGCAACAGGCCTGGATCGGCGTCTGTGCCGTCATCGGCCATCTATTCCCGCTGTACTTTCGCTTTCGTGGCGGCAAGGGTGTCGCCACCGCCGCCGGCATGCTGCTGGGCCTGTACCCGCCCGCCGCCCTGCTGGCTGTCTGCGCCTGGCTGCTGACGTTCTACCTGACCCGCACCAGTTCCCTGGCCGCGCTGATCGCCACACCGCTGACCCTGCCATTGCTGGCCTGGCAGGAACCGGCGGCCTTGCTGCCGATGACCGCACTGGTGGCACTGATCGTCTGGCGCCACCGCGGCAATCTACGCGACCTGTTCGCCGGGCGCGAACGGCATTTTTAAATAACGTTTCACAAGGGTGCCAACTGCTCCATGGGCCAGCGCGCCTGCACGCTGATCGCCAGGCTTTCCTGCTGGCCGGCCTGCAAACGCTGGCAACCGGCAAAGGCGATCATCGCGCCGTTATCTGTGCAGAACTCCGCTCGGGCGTAGTAAACGTCGCCCTTCATGTCGCCGAGCATTTTCTCCAGCGATGTCCGCAAGGCCTTGTTCGCACTCACGCCGCCGGCGATCACCAGGCGCTTGAGTCCGGCCTGCTTCAGGGCACGCTTGCACTTGATGGTCAAAGTCTCCACCACGGCCTGCTGGAACGCCAGTGAGATGTCGCAACGGGCTTGTTCACTGTCGTCCCCGGCGCTGACGCACTGCTGCCAGGTGTTCAGGGCGAAGGTCTTCAGCCCACTGAAACTGAAATCCAGGCCGGGACGGTCGCACATCGGTCGCGGGAACACGAAACGCCCCTCGACCCCTTGCGTCGCCATCCGGGAAATTTCCGGTCCGCCTGGATAATTGAGTCCCATCATTTTTGCGGTTTTGTCGAACGCTTCGCCGGCGGCATCGTCGAGGGTTTCGCCGAGCAGCTCGTATTGGCCGATTCCATCGACTCGGATGAGCTGCGTATGGCCACCCGAAACCAACAAAGCGACGAACGGGAATTCTGGTGGTTGCGACTCCAGCATCGGCGCCAGCAAATGGCCTTCCATGTGATGCACGCCCAAGGCTGGAATACCCCAGGCGAAAGCCAGCGCCTGGGCACAGGAAGCGCCCACCAGCAACGCGCCTACCAGGCCCGGGCCGGCGGTGTAGGCGATGCCGTCGATCTCGGTCGGCACACAGCCGGCCTCGGCCAGCACCTGGCGGATCAAGGGCAGCATGCGTTTGACGTGATCGCGGGAGGCAAGCTCGGGCACCACCCCGCCGTAGGCGCGATGCAGGTCGATCTGGCTGAACAGCGCGTCGGCCAGCAAGCCGCGTTCACTGTCGTAAAGTGCGACACCGGTTTCGTCGCAGGAGGTTTCTAATCCCAGTACTAGCATGGGTTTGCGCCTTGTAGAGGCTGAATTCGAAGGCGCGCATAATAGTCGCCGCGTTGTGCCCCGACCAGCGGTTTTCGATCAGAGGCTTTGCATTCCGAGCGATGAGGGGTTAACATCCGCAACCCTTAAAAACCGACGTCTTCAAGTGCTCTTTTGCCGCGAGGATGTTGACCCCGGTAATGAATGAAGGTAGCTCTGGATGCCAGCCGTCAAAGTAAAAGAGAACGAACCCTTCGACGTAGCTCTGCGTCGTTTCAAGCGCTCCTGCGAAAAAGCCGGTGTTCTGGCTGAAGTTCGTAGCCGCGAATTCTACGAGAAGCCGACTTCTGAGCGTAAGCGCAAGGCAGCAGCCGCTGTTAAGCGTCACGCCAAGAAAGTTCAGCGCGAACAGCGCCGCGCCGTACGTCTGTACTAATACACAGACGTCCGTAGCAAGCTTCTGCCAAGCCCGGCCTTCAAGCCGGGCTTATGGCATTTGCGGAATAACGCTTGATTGCTTCACCGTCGAAGCCGCAGACGCGACCAAGACAACCTGCTTCACCGCGTCAGACCTGGCTCTTTTGCCAGCGGTGCACGTCTTTCCTGACGAGCCTTCCAAGGCTACCGACGAGCACACCCTGATTCCTCTAACGACGATCAGCCCAAGGCACCTGCCTGCGTGTCCGCTTCATGAGCTATCCGAGGCCTGAACGGCCGTTACCGGACTCAGCGCAACACATTCAAACAGTCGAATACTGATAGTTATTAACGTCAGTGGATTATCGGCAGATACACTTCCCGACAGCGATGATGCAGACGACCCGGTCGAGCCACCGATTCAGCGTGCCTCAAACCCAGACCCGGTTACGCCTGCCGATTTCGGGCCCCTATTTCGCGCAGTGATGATGAGAACGCCATGGCCGGGCTGATTCCCCAGAGCTTTATTGACGACCTCCTGAACCGCACCGACATCGTCGACGTGGTCAGCTCTCGCCTGCAAATGAAGAAAGCAGGCAAGAACTACACGGCCTGCTGCCCGTTTCACAAAGAAAAAACCCCCTCTTTCAGCGTCAGCCCCGACAAGCAGTTCTACTATTGCTTTGGTTGCGGTGCGGGCGGCAACGCCCTCGGCTTCATCATGGACCACGACAACCTGGACTTTCCCCAGGCCGTCGAAGAACTGGCCAAAGCCGCGGGCATGGAAATTCCCCGGGAGGAAAGCGGTCGACAACACAAGCCGCGCCAACCGACCGACTCACCGCTCTACCCGCTACTGACGGCGGCGGCCGATTTCTATCGCCAGGCCCTCAAAAGCCATCCGGCGCGCAAGGCCGCGGTGGATTATCTCAAGGGCCGCGGCCTGACGGGGGAAATCGCCCGGGACTTCGGCCTCGGCTTCGCCCCGCCCGGCTGGGACAACCTGTACAAGCATTTAAGCAGCGACACGCTGCAGCAGCGCGCCATGATCGACGCCGGCTTGCTGATCGAAAACGCCGAAACCGGCAAGCGCTACGACCGCTTCCGCGACCGGGTCATGTTTCCGATCCGCGACACACGCGGGCGGATCATCGCTTTTGGTGGCCGGGTACTGGGCGACGACAAGCCGAAATACCTGAACTCTCCGGAAACCCCGGTGTTCCATAAGGGCCAGGAACTCTACGGCCTGTACGAAGCGCGCAAGAACAACCGCAACCTCGACGAAATCATCGTCGTTGAAGGCTACATGGACGTGATTGCCCTGGCCCAGCAAGGCTTGCGCAACGCCGTCGCGACCCTGGGCACGGCCACCAGCGAAGAACACATGAAGCGCCTGTTTCGCGTCGTGCCCAACGTACTGTTCTGCTTCGACGGCGACCAGGCCGGCCGCAACGCCGCCTGGCGCGCGCTGGAAGCCACCTTGCCGTGCCTGCAGGATGGGCGCCGGGCACGCTTCCTGTTCCTGCCCGAGGGCGAGGACCCGGACACCCTGGTGCGCTCCGAAGGTACCGACGCGTTCCGTGCGCGGATCAACCAACACGCACAACCGTTGGCCGACTATTTTTTCCAACAGTTGACCGAAGAAGCCGACCCACGCTCCCTCGAAGGCAAGGCCCACATGGCCACCCTCGCGGCACCACTGATCGACAAAGTGCCTGGCGCCAACCTGCGCACCCTCATGCGCCAGCGTCTGACCGAGATCACCGGCCTGAACAGCGAAGCGGTCAATCAATTGGTGCACAGCGCCCCCCAGGAGGCGCCGCCGGCGTATGACCCGGGCATCGATTACGACGCGATACCGGACTTCGCCGACTATCATCAACCCCAGCAGGACTACGCGCCGCAACAGGAATGGACGCCAAAAAAACCCGGCAGTGGCGGCAAGAAATGGGACAAGAAACCCTGGGACAAGAACGGCAAGCGCGGCGATCGCGACCAACCACGTGCCCCGCGCGTGCCGGCCGCCGTCGAACCACCAACACTGGCCGCCCTGCGCACCTTGCTGCATCACCCGCAACTGGCGGAAAAAGTCGAGGACGCCGGGCACTTCGCCGCCGAGGACCACAGCAATACACAATTGCTGGTGGCCCTCCTTGAAGCCGTGCAGAAGAACCCCAAGCTAAACTCTTTCCAGTTGATCGCACGGTGGCACGGGACCGAGCAGGGACGCCTCTTGAAGGCCCTGGCCGAGAAGGAATGGCTGATTGAGGGAGACAACCTTGAACAACAGTTTTTCGACACCATTACTAGCTTGTCCGCCCGCCAACGCGAGCGAAACCTGGAACAACTTCTGCGAAAAGCTCGCCAGAGCGAGTTGACCAGCGAAGAGAAAAACCAATTGCGCGACTTACTCAGCCGCAATGTTTGCGCATCAAACCCGACCTCAACTGGCGCGTGAGGTCACAGCTCAGGTATAATCCTCGGCTTGTTTTTTGCCCGCCAAGACCTTCAGTGGATAGGGTGTTATGTCCGGAAAAGCGCAACAGCAGTCTCGTATCAAAGAGTTGATCCTATTGGGTCGTGAGCAGGGCTACCTGACTTACGCGGAGGTCAACGACCACCTGCCGGAGGATATTTCAGATCCGGAACAGGTGGAAGACATCATCCGCATGATCAACGACATGGGGATCAACGTATTCGAGGTTGCTCCAGATAAGGATGCCCTTATGCTGGCCGACGCCGATACCGACGAGGCGGCCGCTGAAGAAGCGGCCGCAGCGTTGGCAGCGGTCGAGACCGACATTGGTCGCACCACGGACCCCGTGCGCATGTACATGCGTGAAATGGGTACGGTAGAGCTCCTCACACGTGAAGGCGAAATCGAAATCGCCAAGCGTATTGAAGAAGGCATTCGTGAAGTGATGGGCGCAATCGCGCACTTCCCTGGCACGGTTGACCATATTCTCTCCGAATACACCCGCGTCACCACCGAAGGTGGCCGCCTGTCCGACGTCTTGAGCGGCTATATCGATCCGGACGACGGCATCGCGCCGCCTGCCGCCGAAGTGCCGCCACCGATCGACGCGAAAGCCGTCAAGGCCGACGACGACACCGATGATGACGACGCCGAAGCGAGCGACGACGAGGAAGAAGCCGAAAGCGGTCCGGATCCGGTCATCGCCGCACAGCGTTTCGGCGCCGTGGCCGACCAGATGGAGATCACCCGCAAGGCGCTGAAGAAGCACGGTCGCAACAACAAGCAGGCGATTGCCGAGCTGTTGGCACTGGCCGAGCTGTTCATGCCGATCAAACTGGTGCCGAAGCAATTCGAAGGCCTGGTCGAGCGTGTTCGCAGTGCCTTGGATCGCTTGCGTCAGCAAGAGCGCGCGATCATGCAGCTTTGCGTGCGTGATGCCCGCATGCCGCGCGCCGATTTCCTGCGCCAGTTCCCAGGCAACGAAGTCGACGAAAGCTGGACCGATGCACTGGCCAAGGGCAAGAGCAAATACGCCGAAGCCATTGCCCGCCTGCAGCCGGACATCGTTCGTTGCCAGCAGAAGCTGAGCGCGCTGGAGGCCGAGACCGGCCTGAGCATTGCCGAGATCAAGGACATCAACCGTCGCATGTCGATCGGCGAGGCCAAGGCCCGTCGCGCGAAGAAAGAGATGGTCGAAGCGAACTTGCGTCTGGTGATCTCCATCGCCAAGAAGTACACCAACCGCGGCCTGCAATTCCTCGACCTGATCCAGGAAGGCAACATCGGCCTGATGAAGGCGGTGGACAAGTTCGAATACCGTCGCGGCTACAAGTTCTCGACCTATGCCACCTGGTGGATCCGTCAGGCGATCACTCGCTCGATCGCCGACCAGGCCCGCACCATCCGTATCCCGGTGCACATGATCGAGACGATCAACAAGCTCAACCGCATTTCCCGGCAGATGTTGCAGGAAATGGGTCGCGAACCGACGCCGGAAGAGCTGGGCGAACGCATGGAAATGCCTGAGGACAAGATCCGCAAGGTATTGAAGATAGCCAAAGAGCCGATCTCCATGGAAACCCCGATCGGTGATGACGAAGACTCCCATCTGGGTGACTTCATCGAAGACTCCACCATGCAGTCTCCGATCGATGTCGCCACGGTTGAGAGTCTCAAGGAAGCGACTCGCGAAGTGCTCTCCGGCCTCACTGCCCGTGAAGCCAAGGTACTGCGCATGCGCTTCGGCATCGACATGAATACCGACCACACCCTTGAGGAAGTCGGTAAGCAGTTCGATGTGACCCGTGAGCGGATTCGCCAGATCGAAGCCAAGGCGTTGCGTAAACTGCGCCACCCGACGCGAAGCGAGCATCTGCGCTCCTTCCTCGACGAGTGACCTTCAAAACCCCCGGCCCTGCCGGGGGTTTTGTTATGCACAGATAAAATCCCCTTCGTTACGCTCCTCACCAGCCTGTTGCCCGTCTACACTCGAATCATCCTCACCAAGCCATGACGAGACAGTGATGCCCAGACTGACGGCCGCGCTTTTGCTGTCATTGATGACCTGGACCGCAACAGCTGGCGCGTTGACGCTCACCGACGAGGAGCTCCGCTGGCTCAAGGACCACCCCGACCTGCGCCTGGGTGTCGACGCCTCATGGCCGCCGTTTGAGTTTCGCGACGACCAAGGCCGTTATCAGGGCCTGGCCGCCGATTACATCGAGATCATCCGTGAGCGACTGGCCGTCAAGCTCACCCCTATCGAGCCGGTCAGCTGGACGGCCGTGCTGGAGCAGGTCGCACGAGGCGAGATCGATCTTTTGCCAGGCATCATGTCCACCCCGGAGCGCCAGAACTACCTGGCATTTACTCGCCCCTACCTGGACTTCCCCATTGTCATCCTGGCTCATCACGGTGGCGCCCGGCCTCACAATCTCAAGGAACTGTACGGGCTGAAGATCGCCGTGGTGGAGAACTATGCCCCCCATGAATTGCTACGTAACCATCATCCGGACCTGAACCTGGTGGCACTGCCCAACGTCAGCTCAGCCCTGCAAGCCCTGGCGACCGACGAAGTGGATGCGGTAGTGGGCGACCTGGCGTCCAGCGTCTGGAGCCTGCGCCAACTCAAGCTCGAAGGCCTTTATGTCAGCGGCGAAACGCCCTATCGCTACCAGCTAGCAATGGCCGTCCCTCGAGACAACAAGATATTGGTCAGTATCCTGGATAAGGTCATTGCGGACATGAGCGCGGCCGAGGTCGCCGAGATCCAGCAGAAATGGGTCGGCAATGTGCACGACTACCGCCAGCTCTGGTCGGACTTGTTGCTTTACGGCCTGCCGGCGCTGCTGCTCCTGGTCGGCATATTGGCGGTGGTGATTCGCATCAACCGCCGGCTCAGTTCGGAAATCGCCCGACGGGTCGAGCTTGAGCAGGAGCTGCGCAGCAGCGAATACCATTACCGTGGGTTGGTGGAGAGCCTGTCGGCCATTGCCTGGGAGGCAAGGGTCAGCGATTTCACCTACAGCTACGTGTCGCCCCACGCCGAAGACCTGTTGGGCTATCCCCTCTCCCATTGGCTGGTTCCAGGTTTCTGGCGCAACATCATTCACCCGGCCGACCTGATCCGCGCCCAGAGCTACTGTGATCACGAAGTGTTGGCGGGGCGCGACCACTGCATCGATTACCGAGTGATCACGGCTGATGGCCGCTGCCTGTGGGTGCGCGACATTGTCAGCCTGATCGAACACGGGCACGAACCGCTGATGCGCGGGCTGATGATCGATATCAGTGAAGCCAAGCGCACAGAGGAGGCACTGCGCCTTTCAGAGCAGAAATTTGCCTCGGTATTCCGCCAGTGCCCGGACATCCTGGTGATTGCACGGCTGTTTGACGGCTGCCTGCTGGAGGTCAACAAGGCCTTCGAAGAGCAGATCGGCTTGAGTGCCGCAGACGTGATAGGGCGTAGCGCAACCGCACTGAATATCTGGGGCATCCAGGGTGTGGGGCCGGGCCTGTTGCAACGTTTGCAGGCCGGCAGCATTCGCAACCTGGAAATGCCCTTTCGCCGCAGTAATGGCCAGGTGTTCACCGGGCTGATCTCCGCCGAGCCCTTCGACCTCGACACGACTCCCGCCCTGGTCGTGGTGGTGCGGGACATCAGCCAGCTCAAGGAAACCCAGCAGCAATTGCAGACATCCGAAGAGAAGTTCGCCAAGGCGTTCCACGCCTCGCCCGATGGTCTGCTGCTCTCCCGGCAAAGCGACGGCTTGCTGATTGAGGTCAACGAAGGCTTCAGCCGCATTACCGGTTTCAACAGCGCCCTGTCGGTGGACCGCTCCACCCTGGACCTGGGCATCTGGGTCAATCTCAACGAGCGCAAACAGATGCTCGACCTGCTGAAACGGGACGGCTTTGTCAGGGATTTCAGCTGCCATATCCGTCGCAACGATGGGCAGATACGGCTCTGCGAAGTGTCCAGCCGGCCGCTGCCCATCGGCGACGAAGACTGCATGTTGACCATCGCCCGGGACATTACCGAACGCCACCTGATGCAGGAAAAACTGCAACAGGCCGCCACCGTGTTCGAAAGCACTGCCGAAGGCGTGCTGATCACCGATACCCAACAACACATCAGCGCCGTGAACCGAGCCTTCACCGAAATCACCGGCTACAGCGAAACCGAAGCCCTGGGCCATACACCTCGGCTGCTGGCTTCCGGCCTGCATGACAGCGCGTTTTACGCCGCGATGTGGCATCAGTTGACGGCGGAGGGGCATTGGCAGGGAGAGATCTCCAATCGGCGCAAGAACGGTGAGCTATACCCCAGCTGGCTGACTATCAGCGCGGTGCGCAATCGGGACCGACAGATCACCCATTTCGTCGCGGTTTTCGCTGACATCTCCAGCCTCAAACACGCCCAGGCCCGGCTCGATTACCAGGCTCACCACGACCCGCTGACGGGCCTGCCCAATCGAACGCTGTTCGAAAGCCGCTTGCTGGCGGCCCTCAACAGCCAGCAAGAAAACGGCGGCCAGGGTGCCGTGCTGTTCCTGGACCTGGACCGCTTCAAGCACATCAATGACAGCCTCGGACACCCGGTCGGCGACCTGCTGCTCAAGGGCATCGCCGTGCGCTTGCGCGAGCAGTTGCGCGACATCGACACCGTGGCGCGCCTGGGCGGTGATGAGTTCATCATCCTGCTGCCTGGCCTGCAACAACCCAGCGATGCCGAGCACATCGCCCAGAAACTGTTGAATTGCTTTACCGCACCCTTCCAGGCCGGCGAGCACGAGTTCTTCATCAGCGCCAGCATCGGCACCAGCCTCTATCCGCAGGATGGCTGCGACGTCGCCACGCTGGTCAAGAATGCCGACGCTGCGATGTACCGCTCCAAGGCCAAGGGGCGCAACCGCGTGGAGAAATACACCCGTGATCTCACCGCCCAGGCCAGCGAGCGCGTGGCCTTGGAACACGAGCTGCGCCGAGCGATTGAACGCAACGAGCTGTCACTGTCCTTCCAACCGAAAATCAACCTCGTCGACAATCGATTGGTAGGCGCCGAGGCACTGATTCGCTGGTATCACCCGACATTTGGCGACGTCCCGCCCGAACACTTCATCCCGTTGGCGGAAGAGAACGGCATGATCCTGCAAATTGGCGACTGGGTTCTGGAACGTGCCTGCCGGCAACTGTGCGAATGGAACAGCACCTACGAAAGCCTGGGCCCACTGTCGGTCAACCTGGCCGGCGCCCAACTGCGTCAACCCAACTTGCTGGGACGTATCGAACAACTGCTGCGCGAACACCAACTCAAGCCCGACTTATTGCAACTGGAAATTACCGAAAACTTCATCATGAGCCAGGCCGAAGAGGCCCTGACGGTGCTGCACCAACTGAAGAAACTCGGCGTGCAACTGGCCATCGACGACTTCGGCACGGGCTATTCCTCCCTGAGTTACCTCAAGCGCCTGCCACTGGACATCCTCAAGATCGACCAGTCCTTCGTCCGCGGCCTGCCCGACGACCCCCACGACGTGGCCATCGTGCGGGCAATCATCGCCTTGGGCCGCAGTATGCAATTCACCATCATCGCCGAGGGCGTCGAAACCCTGGCCCAGCAGCAATTCCTGACCGAAGAGGGCTGCGAACAGATCCAGGGCTACATCGTCAGCCTGCCCCTGTGCGCCGAGGAGTTCGCCGCAACGTTTCTATGTGTGTCCGTATCGGATTTTTCGGATAGCACAGCCGAGAAACCGTCGCTATAATCCGCGGCCTACTGAGGGCCTATAGCTCAGTTGGTTAGAGCAGAGGACTCATAATCCTTTGGTCCACGGTTCGAGTCCGTGTGGGCCCACCAAATTGAAAGCCGCGCATTGCGCGGCTTTTGCGTTTTTGAGCGGCAAGACTGGGCGCCGTTGCCAGAGGGGTGAGCCAAGTTGCTTCGCGATGAGGGCATCCTTCCTGTCATGCATCCACAACCAGCTATATTCAATGTCACCGATACCGACACCCGGAAAAAATAGCAGTAGCCCTCATGTGCACAGGAGAGCCCCTGAGATGGATCGCGCATAACAATCAGGGCCCAAATTTACCACTCTGTAGTAAAGTGCGCGCGCCAGGGCCCGGCCACTGCCAGCGATAAAGGCCGGTGTTGCCCTCGAACAACTCGACGGTGCCATGTTTGCGGGTTTTCGGATCGGAAACGATCGGCGGCATCGAAACCGTCCGAAGAAGAGAATCGGATGTAAAGCCAGTCATAACTGATCGCGGGACGCTCAAGAGAGCGGCACCGCCGATAATAAGAAAAAATAGGAGAAACAGATGGAATTCCTGCAAACGCTGTTTGGGTATGTCGACAGCCTCACGTGGGGGTGGTCGCTCATACCCATTCTCGTAGTCTTCGGGGTGTTCATCACAATTATGTCGGGCTTCGTCCAATTCCAATTCTTTGGCCGGATGTTCCGCGTACTTTCAGGGAAGAACCAGAACAGCGACCCTAACAACCTCAGCGCACGCCAAGCGTTACTCGTATCTGTGGGCGGTCGCGTGGGCGGCGGAAACATTGCCGGTGTAGCCGTCGCGATTACTCTCGGTGGGCCCGGAGCTGTTTTCTGGATGTGGTGCATCGCGCTCATCGGCATGGCGACCAGTCTCGTCGAATGTACGCTTGCCCAGATTTATAAGCGCACCGACGGTGAACATTCCTTCCGTGGCGGCCCAGCCGACTATATCCGGCATGGCCTCGGGTCGAACTACAACTGGCTTGCGATAGTTTATGCCGTCTGCCTGCTGTCGGCCTTCGGCCTTGGCTTCAACGCCTTCCAAGGCAACACTGTTGCGGGCGCAATGCTGGATTCGTTCGGGATCAGCCGCTTTGTGACCGGAGCGCTGCTGGTCGTTGTCACCGGGTTCGTGATCTTTGGTGGAATCAAGCGCATCGCCAAGGCGGCCGATGTCGTGGTCCCCTTCATGGCGCTGGGTTACTTGGCGCTTGCCCTGATCGTCATCGTGATGAACATCGGTGAAATTCCGGCGCTCTTCGTACGCATCGTCTCGGGCGCCTTCGGCTATGAAGAAGCTATCGCCGGTGGCATGGGGGCGGCGATTGCGCAAGGCTTGCGCCGCGGGCTGTTCTCAAACGAGGCGGGGCTAGGTTCGGCGCCGAACGTCGCAGCGACCGCGCTGGTACATCACCCGGTCAGCCAGGGCATCACCCAATCGTTCTCGGTCTTTATCGACACGATCGTGATTTGCTCGTGCACCGCGTTCATCATCCTGCTGGGTGATGTCTACGTTGCCGGAGCAACAGGTGTCGATGGTGTCGTACTGACACAGCAGTCACTGGCCAGCCATTTCGGTGAATGGTCACGCTACGCGCTATCGATGGCGATCCTGCTCTTCGCCTTCTCGTCCATCATCTATAACGTCTATCTGGGCGAGAACGCACTGGCGGCCATCACCAAATCGAAACCAGCGCTGCTGGTGCTGCGCGTGTTGATCTTGGGCTTGATTTTCCTCGGCGCCGCAGCCCCCAACGCCACATCGGTCTTCTTCTTCTCAGACCCGATGATGGGCATTCTGGCACTTGTGAACCTGATTGCGATTCTGATGCTTTTCCCGACTGCAATACGGGTGATCAACGACTTCCGCGCGCAGTTGAAAGCCGGTGTGGCAAGGCCAGTCTTCGATCCTGCAAAATTCCCCGACCTCGATCTCGACCGCAAGGCATGGGATACCGATCGCTGGAAATGATCCTGGCCCGGTCGCCGCCTGGACTGGGCTGCGGCCACATTTGAAACGGGCTAATCCCCGCATCGTCAAATCTGCGGATACTGCCGCCATGACCAAGGTCATGGCGGCACGCATTTCCCGATCGCATCCGACTGGAGTAGGTGGCAAAGGCATGCAAGCCTGTAACATGCCTACCACCGATATCCACGCCGGAGCCCCTCTTGTCTGACACCCGCCCCCCCATCCTCGACGAAATCGACCGGCAACTGATCGCGGCGCTGCAAATCAACGCCCGGGAAAGCGTCGCAATGCTGGCCCGGCAATTGGGCATCGCCCGCACGACCGTGACTTCGCGGCTGGCGCGCCTGGAAAAGACCAAAGTGATTACCGGCTACGGCGTGCGCCTGGGCCAACGGGTGATTGACGGCGGCTTGCAGGCTTACGTCGGCATCAAGGTCCAACCGCGCTCCGGCAAGGACGTGCTGCGACGCTTGAGCGCCATGGCCCAGGTCCAGCAACTGTGCGCGGTCAGCGGTGAGTTCGACTATGTCGCCTGGCTGCGCACGGAATCGCCGGAGCAACTGGATCAGTTACTGGACCAGATCGGCAGCGTGGACGGTGTCGAGAAAACCACCACCTCGATTATCCTCAGCAGCAAGATCGATCGGGGCCAGCCGGTCTAGCCCTGCGCAACTTAACCTGTGAGAGCGAGCTTGCTCGCTCCCACAGAGGAACATCGCCAGTTATGGTGTTTGATGGGCAAAGTTTTCGATCCTGACCTGCCCTTCCGGAAAGGTCGCGATAATCTCCAATTCGCCGCCCATGGCCCGGATGTAGTTTCGCAATGTGCTGATGTACATGTCCGTACGGCGCTCCATTTTCGAGACTGCCGCCTGGTTGATATGCAGTGCCTTGGCCAAGGCTTCCTGGCTCAGCTCCTGCGCCTGACGCAACTCGTGCAACGGCATTTCTGCACGCAATTTCTGATACAGAGCCTGTGCCCTAGCCTGGGAGTCAGGCGAACGACGCGCCATCAAGTCAGAAAATTTCTTAGCCATTGTCAAAGCCCTCTCTGTTCTATATTTCCAAATGCTCGTCATAGAGGCGTTCGGCCAAAGGCACATAATCCTGATACCAACGGTCCTGACCGGCTTTGTTCCCTCCGATCAGCAGGATGGCGCAGCGGCGCGGATCAAACGCATAGAGCACACGATAAGGCCTACCTGCGTGTTGCACTCGTAACTCACGAAGATTGCCATGACGCGAACCTTTGATATCACTGGTGTGAGGAAAGCCCAGATACGGCCCTGTATCGCCGAGCAGCATCACCGAAACCTGTACCGAGTCTTGCTCCGACTCACTGAGAAGGTTCCACCACATCTCGAATTCGTCAGTGTATTCAACGTCCCACTTCATATAAATATGCCACCCAGGTTATATAACCTCAAGGGAATAACCATAGGAGTTTTGTCAGGTGTCTGCTCCTGTTGATCGCGCAAGCAATTGTTAAGGAGAGTTTCTGTGGGACTGGTTTCGTCATTACGATTGAGCAATTGGTCAAAATGACTGAAAGGTACTCAAAACGACGACATATTGTGTCTTATTAACGTGTTCCACCCTCCCTAGAATGGCTGGCATCTTTCCTATACTCAGACGCGAAGCCGCGTCGAGTCGCCCATCAAGGTCAGCCATGAACAAGAACAATCGCCACCCAGCAGACGGTAAGAAGCCCATCACCATTTTCGGGCCGGACTTTCCTTTCGCCTTTGACGACTGGATCGAACATCCGGCTGGCCTGGGCAGCATTCCCGCCCACAACCACGGTACGGAAGTGGCAATTGTCGGTGCCGGAATCGCCGGTCTGGTGGCGGCCTACGAGCTGATGAAGCTGGGCCTCAAACCTGTGGTCTACGAGGCGTCGAAGATGGGCGGACGCCTGCGCTCGCAGGCGTTCAACGGCGCCGAAGGGGTGATCGCCGAGCTGGGCGGCATGCGTTTTCCAGTGTCGTCCACGGCGTTCTACCACTACGTCGACAAGCTGGGCCTGGAGACCAAGCCCTTCCCCAACCCGCTGACCCCGGCCTCCGGCAGTACGGTCATCGATCTGGAAGGACAGACCTATTACGCACAGAAACTGGCGGACCTCCCTGCCCTGTTCCAGGAAGTCGCCGACGCTTGGGCCGATGCGCTGGAAGATGGTTCGCGCTTCAGCGAGATCCAGCAAGCGATCCGCGACCGCGACGTGCCACGCCTCAAGGAACTGTGGAACACCTTGGTGCCCCTCTGGGACGACCGCACTTTCTATGATTTTGTCGCCACCTCCAAGGCGTTCGCCAAGCTCTCGTTCCAGCACCGCGAAGTGTTCGGCCAAGTCGGTTTCGGCACAGGCGGCTGGGATTCGGATTTCCCCAATTCGATGCTGGAAATCTTCCGCGTCGTGATGACCAACTGTGACGACCACCAGCACCTGGTGGTCGGCGGCGTCGAGCAGGTGCCCCACGGCATCTGGAACCATGTGCCGGAACGCTGTGCGCACTGGCCCGAAGGAACCAGCCTGAATTCGCTGCACCTGGGCGCCCCCCGCAGCGGCGTGAAGCGCATTGCTCGTGCGGCCGATGGCCGGTTCAGCGTGACGGACGTCTGGGAAAACACCCGCGAGTACGCCGCCGTGCTGGTCACCTGCCAGAGCTGGCTGCTGACCACTCAGATCGAATGTGAAGAAGCGCTGTTCTCGCAAAAAATGTGGATGGCGCTGGACCGCACCCGCTACATGCAATCGTCCAAGACATTCGTGATGGTCGACCGGCCGTTCTGGAAGGACAAGGACCCGGAAACCGGCCGCGACCTGATGAGCATGACCCTGACCGACCGCCTGACCCGTGGCACCTACCTGTTCGACAACGGCGACGACAAGCCTGGGGTGATTTGCCTGTCATATTCCTGGATGAGCGACGCGCTGAAAATGCTCCCGCACCCGGTGGAGAAACGCGTGAAGCTGGCCCTCGACGCCCTGAAGAAGATCTACCCCAAGGTCGATATCGCCGCGCGGATCATCGGCGATCCGATCACCGTGTCCTGGGAGGCCGACCCGCATTTCCTCGGCGCGTTCAAGGGCGCCCTGCCCGGCCACTACCGCTACAACCAGCGTATGTACGCGCACTTCATGCAGGACGACATGCCGGCCGAACAACGCGGGATCTTTATCGCCGGCGATGACGTCTCATGGACACCTGCCTGGGTCGAAGGCGCGGTACAGACCTCACTCAATGCCGTGTGGGGCATCATGAAGCACTTCGGCGGCGAAACTCACGCCGAGAACCCGGGTCCAGGTGATGTGTTCCATGAGATCGGTCCGATCGCCCTGCCCGAATAAAAGGAGTTTTTGATGCGTGTAGCCCTCTACCAATGCCCACCGCTGCCGCTGGATCCAGCCGGCAACCTGCAACGCCTGCATCAGGTGGCGCTGGAGGCCAGGGGCGCCGATGTGCTGGTGCTGCCGGAGATGTTCATGACCGGCTACAACATCGGCGTCGACGCGGTGAATGTGTTGGCCGAAGTCTACAACGGCGAATGGGCGCAACAGATCGGCCGCATAGCCAAGGCGGCCGGCCTGGCGATTGCCTATGGCTACCCCGAACGCAGCGAAGACGGGCAGATCTACAACGCCGTCCAGTTGATCGACGCCCAGGGCGAGCGCCTGGCCAACTACCGCAAGAGCCACCTGTTCGGTGACCTCGATCACGCCATGTTCAGCGCCGGCGACTCAGCGCTGCCTATCGTCGAGCTCAACGGCTGGAAACTCGGCCTGCTGATCTGCTACGACCTGGAGTTCCCGGAGAACGCCCGACGCCTGGCCCTGGCCGGCGCCGAACTGATCCTGGTGCCGACCGCCAACATGCAACCCTACGAGTTCATCGCCGACGTCACCGTCCGTGCCCGGGCCATCGAAAACCAATGTTTCGTGGCCTACGCCAATTATTGCGGCCACGAAGGTGAACTGCTGTATTGCGGCCAAAGCAGCATCGCCGCACCGAATGGCAGCCGACCGGCGCTTGCGGGGTTGGACGAGGCCCTGATCGTCGCTGAACTGGATCGACAACTGATGGACGACTCCCGCACGGCTTACAACTACCTGCACGACCGCCGTCCCGAGCTTTACGAAGACCTGCACAAACACTGATTGAGGATTGAGAAAGGGCCCTGATCCGCTAGCATGGGCGCATCTTTGTTCTGGAAGCGCTCATGCCGGCCCCCGCCCCCCTCCGTCTCCACACTGAAACCCTGGCCAACGGCTTGCGGGTGACCTTGCGTCATGTCCCAGGCCTCAAGCGCAGCGCTGCGGTACTGCGCGTCGCGGCTGGCAGCCATGACGCCCCCCTGGCCTGGCCGGGCATGGCGCACTTGCTCGAACATCTGTTCTTCCTTGGCTCCGAACGGTTTCCCACCGGTGAGTCCCTGATGGCCTACGTGCAACGGCACGGCGGTCAGATCAATGCGCGCACCTGCGAACGCACCACGGACTTTTTCTTCGAATTGCCTCCCGCTACCTTCGCCGACGGATTGGAGCGATTGGGGGACATGCTCGCCCACCCAAGCCTGGATAAAGCCGATCAGTTGCGGGAACGAGAAGTGCTGCACGCGGAGTTCATCGCCTGGTCCCAGGACACGGCTGCCCAGCAACAGCTTGCCTTGCATGACGGCCTGTCGGCGTCCCACCCGCTGCGGGGTTTTCATGCGGGTAATCGCGACAGCCTCGCGGTGGAGCACGCCGAATTCCAAATCGCATTGCACGATTTCTATCGCCGTTTCTACCAGAGTGGCCAGATGACCCTGAGCCTCGTCGGCCCGCAGAGCCTCGATACCTTGAAAGCGCTGGCGGAACAGTTCGGCAGCCATGTGCCGACCGGTGAAGCGGTCGCCAGATCATCACCGCCAAAACTGATGGCATCTTCCCAAACGAGTTATCGACAGGTCCGCGAAGGTTGTCTCGACCTGCTGTTCGCCTTCGAAACGCTGCCCACCGCCTCGCCCCAAGCCTTGGACTTTCTCTGTACGTGGCTGAACTCCAGCAAACCGGGCGGCTTGCTCGCCACACTGCGCCAGCGCGGCCTGGCCGACAGCCTCAAGGCCACTGCGCTGTATGAATTTGCCGGACAGGCACTGCTGCACATCGAACTCAAGCATGGCAACACTCCCGCAGCGGCGCACATCCAGCCGTTGCTGCACGACTGGTTGGGCTTCTTTGCCGCCCAGGATGCCTGGGGGCCGTTGCGCGAGGAGTTCACCGCGTTGTTGCAGCGTCGGCAGGAGACCGGATCGGCCTTGCAGTTGGCCCGCTGGGACGGTGAAGGACGTGATGAACCGCTACAGGCAAATGACTTGGCGAGACTCAGGGACATCCTCAAGCAACTGCACGCCGCTGATCACGTCGCGGAGCAATGGCAACTGCCCACGCCCAACCCGTTCCTGCAAATGCCAAGCGAAGCGCCTCGCGCCGGGCTGATACGCGGCCAGACCAGCGCCCACCGCGGCTTGCGGACCTTCGCCCAAGACCGCTCCCGAGGCCGGCGGGAACGCTCGCCCATGCAGTTCAGCCAGGCGCTGCCCGACAACGGTCGCGACGGCGCGGTGTACCTGCGCTGGCACCTGACGACCCAGGCACCGCTGGATCTTCAAGCCCGACTCGACCGGCATTTGGAGGACGTACGTGAGGATGCTCGCCAAGCAGGCGTGGACGTCAGTTTCGAACTGTCCGCTCACCAAGGGTTGTTGAAGCTGGTCGGCTTGCAGGCCCCGATGCCGCTGGTACTCGAACACGTTCTGGCGAAGCTTTCACAACCGCTGCCCACGGCTCAGGCCGCCGACGAACCCACACCCATACCGATTCGACACCTGCTCAAAGCGCTGCCGAATCACCACCGGCAATCGCCAGCGTTGCCAATGCCCGACAGCGATCAAGATGTGTGGACAACGGCCCGTTGGGATGGACTGTCCATCGGTCTGTCGGCCGCCACTCAAAGTGCGCTAGGCCCGGCGTTGGCCCGTGTGCCAGGTATCGCCAGCGAGGACATCAGCCTGACTGCCGCGCCGTGCGGGCGACGCATCTGGCATAGGCTCCAGACCCACAGTGAAGAAGCGGCCGTGTTACTGTTTTGCCCCACCACCACCCTGGCGCTGGCCGACGAAGCCGCCTGGCGGTTGCTGGCACAGCTGTGCCAGACGCCGTTCTATCAGCGCCTGCGCGTGGAGCTGCAGTTGGGTTATGCCGTGTTCAGCGGCTTGAAGCAGATCGATGGGCAAACCGGGTTGTTGTTCGGCGTCCAGTCGCCCAGCGTCTCGGCGACGCAATTGATCACCCACATCGAGCAATTCCTGGTCGGGTTACCGGCGCTGATCCAGCAGCTCGATGATGCGTCCCTGGCCGGCCAGCAACAGGCGCTCGCCGCCCAACTCCGGATTGATGCCCTGCCCCGCGCCCAGGCCGCCGAACTGCTCTGGCAGGGCAAGCTGGCTGGCCGCCCGTCGGATTACCTTGAGCAATTGGCCGATGCCATCCTGTGCCTGGACCGCGCCCAGCTAGAGGCAGCCGCCCGTGGTTTGCTCGACGCCGAAGGAGGATGGTGTTGCCTAAGCAACGAAACCTGCCCGAAAGAAGGTTGGCAAGCGGCGCAGTGATCATTGCAGCCGCTGTAATGAGCTTTCTTCGAGATTCGCGGCGAACGAATTTGTCAGATTTAGTAACATAGCCGCCTAAGCATCTGAACATCTCCGAACAGAGGTGGACTATATGTATAGGCCTCACCGTTCCATCGAACCAAGTTCCCCCAACCAAAGGAGTATTCCCATGTCCTGGTCCAAACCCGCATATATCGACCTGCGTATCGGTTTCGAAGTCACCATGTACTTCGCCAGCCGCTGATTGCTGCAAGCGCTTGAGCACGCAGCACTACGCCTCGGCCAGCCGAGGCGTTTTTATTTCGGTTTGCAGATGGAGCAGCCATGTTCGTCCAGATTCTAGGTTCCGCCGCCGGTGGCGGTTTCCCCCAGTGGAACTGCAACTGCGCCAACTGCGCAGGGTTTCGCAACGGCAGCCTGCGGGCCCAGGCGCGTACCCAGTCGTCCATCGCCCTGTCCGATGACGGGGTGAACTGGGTGCTGTGCAACGCCTCTCCGGACATTCGCGCCCAGCTCCAGGGCTTTGCCCCGATGCAGCCGGGCCGGGCCCTGCGCGACACGGGCATTGGCGCGATCATCCTGATGGACAGCCAGATCGACCACACCACCGGCCTGCTCAGCCTGCGCGAAGGTTGCCCGCATCAAGTCTGGTGCACCGACATGGTCCATGAAGACCTGAGCACGGGTTTTCCGCTGTTCAACATGCTGACCCATTGGAATGGCGGGTTGAGCTGGAATCGCATCGAACTCGACCAGAGCTTCACCATCGCCGCCTGCCCGAACCTGCGCTTTACCCCGCTGCCCCTGCGCAGCGCCGCACCGCCCTATTCGCCCCATCGCTTCGACCCGCACCCGGGCGACAACATCGGACTGATCGTCGAAGACCTGCGCACCGGCGGCAAGCTGTTCTATGCCCCGGGGCTGGGCAAGGTCGACGAGTCGTTGCTAACGATCATGGCCGGCAGCGACTGCCTGCTGGTGGACGGCACGATGTGGGACGACGATGAAATGCAACGCCGTGGCGTCGGCACCCGCACCGGTCGGGAAATGGGCCACCTGGCTCAAAACGGCCCCGGCGGCATGCTGGAAGTGCTGGAGCAACTGCCCGAGCAGCGCAAGGTCCTTATTCATATCAACAACACCAACCCGATCCTGGACGAAGACTCGCCCGAGCGGGCTGAGCTTGTACGTCGAAAGATTGAAGTGGCTTACGACGGAATGAGTATTGAGTTGTAGAAAGGGTAGGACGATGGTGGACGTGAGCTTGCGGTTGTATCAGCCAACATTATTGCTGGCTGACAGGACGCATTCGCGAGCAAGCCCGCTCCCACAGAGACCGAGTAAGACTTGATATTTCATGCACCGCAAAACCAATGTGGGAGCGGGCTCGCTCGCGAAAAGGCCAGAACAGGCACCCCAACCGCCAGCGGTTATTCCCCGGAGAACCGAAATGACTGACACCCCCCTGTCCCCCGCCGAGTTCGAAGCCGCCCTGCGTGCCAAAGGCGCGTATTACCACATCCATCACCCCTATCACGTGGCGATGTATGAAGGCCGTGCCACTCGCGAGCAGATCCAGGGCTGGGTCGCGAACCGCTTCTACTACCAAGTGAATATCCCCCTCAAGGACGCCGCGATCCTGGCCAACTGCCCGGATCGGGAAATCCGCCGCGAGTGGATCCAGCGCCTGCTCGACCATGACGGCGCGCCCGGCGAAGACGGCGGCATCGAAGCCTGGCTGCGGCTGGGCCAGGCGGTGGGCCTGGACCCCGATCAACTGCGCTCCCAGGAATTGGTGCTGCCCGGCGTGCGCTTCGCGGTGGACGCCTACGTCAACTTCGCCCGCCGGGCCAGTTGGCAGGAAGCCGCCAGCAGCTCGCTGACTGAACTGTTCGCCCCGCAGATCCACCAGTCGCGCCTGGACAGCTGGCCGCAGCATTACCCGTGGATCGACCCGACCGGCTACGAATACTTCCGCACCCGCCTGGGCCAGGCCCGGCGTGATGTGGAACATGGCCTGGCGATCACCTTGCAGCACTACACCACCCGCGCCGGGCAGGAGCGCATGCTGGAGATTCTCCAGTTCAAACTGGACATCCTCTGGAGCATGCTCGACGCCATGACCATGGCCTACGAACTGAACCGCCCGCCCTATCACACCGTGACCGACCAACGGGTTTGGCACAAAGGAATTACCTTATGAGCTTCGACCGCAGCCAAACCCCACATTGGCGCCCCGGCTATCGCTTCCAGTACGAACCGGCCCAGAAAGGCCATGTGCTGCTCTATCCTGAAGGCATGATCAAGCTGAACGACAGCGCTGCGCTGATCGGCGGCCTGATCGATGGTGAACGGAATGTCGCGGCGATCATCGGCGAGTTGGCGAAGCAGTTCCCCGACGTGCCGGAACTCGGTGACGACATCGAGCAATTCATGGAGGTCGCCCGTGCAGAGCACTGGATCACGCTTGCCTGAAAAGGCCACCGTCGGTTTGCCGCTGTGGCTGCTGGCCGAACTGACCTATCGGTGCCCGCTGCAATGCCCGTACTGCTCCAACCCGCTGGACTTCGCCGAACAGGGCAAGGAGCTGAGCACCGAGCAGTGGTTCAAGGTGTTTCGCGAAGCCCGGGAGATGGGCGCCGCGCAGCTGGGTTTCTCCGGCGGTGAGCCGCTGGTGCGCCAGGACCTGGCCGAATTGATCGGTGAGGCGCGCCGGCTGGGCTTCTACACCAACCTGATCACCTCTGGCATCGGTTTGACCGAACAGAAAATCAGCGACTTCAAGAAAGCCGGCCTGGACCATATCCAGATCAGTTTCCAGGCCAGCGACGAGCAGGTGAACAACCTCCTGGCCGGCTCGAAGAAAGCCTTCGCGCAGAAACTGGAAATGGCCCGGGCGGTGAAGGCCCACGGCTATCCGATGGTGCTGAACTTCGTGACCCATCGGCACAACATCGACAAGATCGACCGCATCATCGAGCTGTGCATCGCCCTCGAAGCTGACTTCGTCGAGCTCGCCACCTGCCAGTTCTATGGCTGGGCGCAGCTCAACCGCGTCGGCCTGCTGCCCACGCGGGAGCAATTGGTGCGTGCCGAGCGCATCACCAATGAATACCGCGCCAAGCTGGAAGCTGAAGGCAACCCGTGCAAGCTTATCTTTGTCACACCGGACTACTATGAGGAACGCCCCAAGGGTTGCATGAACGGCTGGGGCAGCATTTTCCTGACCGTCACTCCGGACGGCACGGCACTCCCCTGTCACGGCGCCCGACAGCTGCCGGTGCAATTTCCCAACGTGCGCGACCACAGCATGCAGCACATCTGGTACGACTCGTTCGGCTTCAACCGCTTCCGCGGTTATGACTGGATGCCCGAACCGTGTCGCTCTTGCGATGAAAAGGAAAAGGATTTCGGCGGCTGCCGCTGCCAGGCGTTCATGCTCACGGGCGATGCCAGCAATGCCGACCCGGTGTGCAGTAAATCCGAACATCACGGGGTGATTCTAAAGGCGCGCGAAGAAGCCGAGCACGCCACACAAACCATTGAACAGTTGGCCTTTCGCAATGAACGAAACTCGCGCCTCATCGCTAAATGCTGAGCCTTTCAGCGCCACCCAGGCCGTAGCCGCCGGCACCGACTTCGCCGAACTGCAGCTCGGGCCTCTGGGCTTGTTCTGGAATGAGTACCGCCCCGCGGATGGCGCCTGCCGGATCTGGCATTGGCAAGACGCCAAGGCTCGCTGCCTGACGCCGGACGGCTTCAGCGCCCGCAGTCGGGTCTATGAATACGGCGGCGGGTCGTTCTGCCTGAGCAACGACGGCGTGCTGTTCGTCAACGAGGCCGACCAACAGCTGTACCACCAATCCCTGAGTGATGGGCGCCCCGTAGCGCTGACCTCGGGCGAGTGCCGCTATGGCGACCTTGCCTTCGCCGACGGCCAGGTGTTGGCGGTGGAAGAACAGGCCAACCAGCATCGCCTGGTGTCGATCGGGTTGGCGGATCGTCAACGGCATCTGTTGGCCGAAGGCGCTGATTTCTACGCGGCACCTACGCTGAGCCCGGATGGCCAGCGGCTTGCCTGGATTGAATGGAGCCGTCCGCATCAACCCTGGACAGCAACGCGCTTGATGCTGGCCGAGCGCAATGCTTCGGGCTGGAGTGAGCCGCGCTGTGTGGCCGGCAGCGGTGAAGAAGAGTCTATCCAGCAACCGCGCTTCGACGCGGCCAGTCGCCTTTACTGCCTGACTGATCGCGGGGGTTATTGGCAGCCCTGGATGGAATCGGCCCAGGATTTAGAACCATTGCCCGCCGCCGCAGCCGATCATGCCCCCGCGCCATGGCAGTTGGGTGGTTGTACTTGGCTGCCACTGGACGAACACACCTACCTGGCAAGCTGGACTGAAGCGGGTTTCGGACGCCTGGGCCTGTGCCGCCGTGACGATGCCAGCGAAGACTTCACCGGCACCTACAGCCGCTTTCGCAGCCTGGCGCTGGATGAGCGGTTCATCTACGCCATCGCTGCCTCGCCGACCAGTCCATCGACAGTCATTGCCATCGAGCGGCAGCGTCATGAAGTGGCGGTGCTGGCCGGCGGTGTCGCGCCGTTGCCCATCGAACAGATCAGTCGCCCCCAGACCCTGCGGTATCCATCCGGGTCAGGTGAGGCCCACGGGTTCTTCTACCCGGCCAAGAATGCAGCCGCGAAGCCGCCCTTGGTGGTGTTCATTCACGGTGGTCCCACTTCGGCCTGTTACCCCCTGCTCGATCCGCGTATCCAGTACTGGACCCAGCGTGGCTTTGCCGTCGCCGACCTCAACTACCGCGGCAGCAGCGGCTATGGCCGGGCCTACCGCCAGGCGTTGCATTTGAATTGGGGCGTCGTGGATGTCGAGGACGCCTGCGCGGTGGTTGCTTACCTGGATGAACAAGGCTTGATTGACAGCCGTCACGCGTTCATTCGCGGTGGCAGTGCCGGTGGCTACACGACCCTCTGCGCCTTGGCGTTCCAGGATGTATTCCGCGCCGGCGCGAGCCTCTATGGCGTGAGCGATCCTGTCGCCCTCGGCCGGGCCACGCACAAGTTCGAAGGTGATTACCTGGACTGGCTGATCGGCGACCCGCAACAAGACGTCGAACGCTACCGCGCCCGTACTCCGCTGTTGCACGCCGGGAACATCCGCGTGCCGGTGATCTTTTTCCAGGGTGAACTGGACGCCGTGGTGGTGCCGCAGCAAACCCGCGACATGGTCACCGCTTTACAGGCCAACGGCGTGGCGGTCGAGACGCACTACTATCCGGATGAACGCCACGGTTTTCGCAAGGCGGCGAACCAGGCGCATGCCCTGGAGCATGAGTGGTTGTTCTATCGCAAGGTGATGGATGGCTCCACATAGGAGATGCCAAACCAATGTGGGAGCGAGCCTGCTCGCGATAGCAATGGTTCAGTCAACATCCCTACAGACTGATACACCGCTATCGCGAGCAGGCTCGCTCCCACAGGGCTTTCAACAACTCTTTAAATTTGCGCCAGGTTCTCAGCGCTTGGCGATGATGTACACCGCGTGCACGATGCCGGGAATGTAACCCAGCAGCGTCAGCAGGATATTCAGCCAGAACGCCCCGCCAAAGCCCACTTGCAGGAACACCCCCAGTGGTGGCAGCAGGATGGCGATAATGATGCGAATGAAATCCATGGATGACTCCCCTGATCGATGATGGCCAAATTGCCCTATAGCTCATTGACCCCAGACCGCTCGTCAGGGTTCAGTGGGACGCATACAGAAGCAGCCCCAAGGGTTGGACACCTGCAAGAATAAAAACGCAGGCAAAAGAAAACCCCGCCGAAGCGGGGCTTTGCAGACTGTTTCCCTGACATCCATTTCACTCCGCCGTCCTGGCAGAATCCTACGTGTCCGTGTTGTTACTTTTGCGCGTCCTGCGCTACGTCCATGGAAGCTAGGTTAGCCCTGGATCCAATTCGCCGATAGAGGGAAAACACCGGCACGTTGTGTAAGCAAATACTTACACAATGTCATCGTTTCAGAACTGGCTGGCTTCCAGCAGGAACAGCGACTCGCTGCCGGCCTTGACCGACGCACTCAAGGAATGAATACGCGGCAGCAGGCGGGCGAAATAGAACCGCGCCGTGCCGAGTTTGCTCGCGTAGAAATCCTCTTGGTGTTCCTTGCCCAGGGCCGCCCTGGCCATCAGTGCCCACATGTAGGCATAGGCGGTGTAGCCAAACGCTTGGAGGTATTCCACCGACGCGGCGCCAATTTCGTTCGGGTTGCTCTTCGCCCGGTCCAGCAGCCAGTCGGTCAATTCGTCCAGCGTGTCGACCGCGCTGTTCAACGGCTTGACGAACTCTTCCAGGTCGCTGCTCGCCGTGGCGGTGAAATGGCGAATCTCATCGGCGAACAAGCGGTAGAACGCACCGCCGCTGCCAACGATCTTGCGCCCCACCAGGTCCAGCGCCTGGATACCGTTGGTGCCTTCGTAGATCTGGGTGATGCGCACGTCACGCACCAGTTGTTCCTGGCCCCACTCACGAATGTAACCATGGCCGCCGAACACTTGTTGACCATGGACGGTGGTTTCCAGGCCGAGGTCGGTCAGGAACGCCTTGGCCACCGGCGTCAGCAACGCCACCAAGTCTTCGGCGCGCTTGCGGGTGACCGGGTCTTCGCTGAACTTGGCGGTGTCCAGTTGCATCGCCACGTAGGTGGAAAACGCCCGGCCACCCTCGTTCGAGGCTTTCATGGTCAGCAGCATCCGACGCACGTCGGGGTGGACGATGATCGGGTCAGCGACCTTGTCCTTGTTCTGCGCACCGGTGGGCGAACGGCTTTGCAGGCGGTCGCGGGCGTATTCGACGGCGTTCTGGTAGGAGCGCTCACCGGTGGCCAAGCCCTGGATGCCAACCCCGAGGCGCTCGTAGTTCATCATGGTGAACATCGCCGCCAGGCCTTTGTTCGGCTCGCCCACCAGATAGCCCACGGCTTCATCGAAGTTCATCACGCAGGTGGCGGACGCCTGGATGCCCATCTTATGTTCGATCGACCCGCAGTTGGCCGCGTTGCGCGCGCCCAGGCTGCCGTCGGCATTGACCATGAACTTGGGCACCAGGAACAGCGAAATGCCCTTGGGGCCTGCCGGCGCGTCCGGCAGTTTCGCCAGTACCAGGTGAATGATGTTCTCGGTGAGGTCGTGCTCGCCACCGGTGATGAAGATCTTCGTGCCACTGACCTTGTAGGAACCGTCGGCCTGGGGCTCGGCCTTGGTGCGGATGATCCCCAGGTCCGTACCGGCGTGGGGCTCGGTCAGGCACATGGAACCGGCCCAGACGCCAGCGTACATGTTCGGCAGGTACGTCGCCTTCAGCTCTTCGCTGGCATGGGCATTGATCGACAGGCAAGCACCGGCGGTCAGCATCGGGTACAGGCCGAAGGACAGGCTCGCGGAGTTGACCATTTCCTCGACCTGGGCCGAAACGGCCTTGGGCATGCCCATGCCGCCGTACACCGGGTCACCGCCGACACCGACCCAACCGCCTTCAGCATACGTCTTGTAGGCCTGTGGGAAACCTGCCGGCGTGGTGACGGCGCCGTCCGCCCAGTGGCAACCTTCTTCGTCAGCGGAGCGACTGAGAGGCGCGATGCTTTTGCTGGTGACTTTGCCGGCTTCTTCCAGGATCGCTTCGACCGTTTCAGCGTCCACGGTGTCGGCCAGCACCGGCAATTGGGCCCAGAGTTTCGCGACCTCGAACACTTCATTGAGGACGAAGCGCATATCGCGCAGGGGCGCTTTGTAGTCAGCCATGGCAAACCTCGCAGGATCTAAACAATTGTTCGTAAAAGACGGTTTTTCGCAGTGACCTGAGTGTACCTCAACAACTTTTGCGACACATAGGGTCAACCAATGACTGTTTTGTTATTTTTAGTCATAACCGAAGTTCGAGTAATTTATCGTGGCGAGGGAGCTTGCTCCCGCTTGAGTGCGCAGCGCTCACAAAGAGGGTCTGCTGCGCAGCCCAGCGGGAGCAAGCTCCCTCGCCACAGAGAAATGTTTCAGCCCATCAGAGTGCAAACAACTCCGCAGGCAATTGCATCAGGCAATCACTCCCCGCCTCGATGGCGGCCCGATGAGCGGTCGTACGCGGCAACAGGCGCTTGAAGTAAAACTCGCACGTCGCCAATTTGGCCTGGCAAAAATCACCATTTCCCGTGCCGCTGTCGAGTTGCGCCTGGGCCACCAAGGCCATGCGCAACCACAGGTAGGCCAGGATGATGTAGCCGCTGTACATCAAGTAGTCCACTGAGGCGGCGCCCACTTCATCCGGGTTCTTCATGGCGGCCATGCCAACCCGGGTGGTCAGTTCGCCCCATTGCTGGTTGAGCCCGTCCAGTTGCGCCACGTAATCCTTGAGCTGCGGATGTCCAGCGTTGGCGGCGCAAAATTTATGGACGATTTTGGTGAAGCCACGCAGCAACTTGCCCTGACTACCCAATACCTTGCGCCCCAGCAGATCCAAGGCCTGGATGCCATTGGTGCCCTCGTAGATCGGTGCAATGCGACAGTCGCGCACCAACTGCTCCATGCCCCACTCGCGAATGAAGCCGTGGCCGCCGAAGACCTGCATACCGTGGTTGGTCACCTCCAGCCCGGTGTCGGTCATGAAGGCCTTGCAGATCGGGGTGAGGAACGCCAGCAGGTCCTCGGCTTCCTGGCGGGCGGTTTCGTCCGGGCTCAGGTGGGCGGTATCGAGCAGTTGCGCGGTGAAATAGGTCAGCGCCCGGTTGCCTTCGTTGAAGGCTTTCATGGTCAGCAACATCCTGCGCACATCGGGATGGACGATGATCGGGTCGGCGACTTTTTCCGGCGCCTTGGGGCCGGTCAGCGCGCGCATTTGCAAACGGTCGTTGGCGTATTTGATCGCACCCTGGAAGCTCGCTTCCCCCAGACACAGGCCCTGCATGCCGGTGCCGAGCCGGGCGTGGTTCATCATGGTGAACATGCAGTTGAGGCCCTTGTTCGGCTCGCCGATCAGGAACCCCTTGGCCCCGTCGAAGTTCAGCACGCAAGTGGCCGAGGCCTTGATGCCCATCTTGTGTTCGATCGAGCCACAGGACACGCCATTGCGCACCCCGGCCTCACCCGAGGCGTCGGGCAGGAACTTGGGCACGATGAACAACGAGATGCCTTTGGTCCCGGCGGGAGCATCCGGCAACTTGGCCAGCACCAGGTGGATGATGTTATCGCTCATGTCGTGTTCGCCGGCGGAAATGAAGATCTTGCTGCCGGAGATCGCGTAGCTGCCGTCGGCCTGGGGCACAGCGCGGGTCTTGATGATGCCCAGGTCGGTGCCGCAGTGGGCTTCGGTCAGGCACATGGTGCCGGTCCACTGGCCGGCGGTGAGTTTGCCCAAGTAGGTCTGTTTCTGTTCTGCGCTGCCGTGGGCGTGAATGGCTGACATGGCGCCGTGAGTCAGGCCGGGGTACATGCCCCAGGACGTGTTGCTGGAACCGATCATCTCGCTGATGACCAGGCCCAGGGAGCTGGGCAAGCCTTGGCCACCATAGGCCGGATCCGCCGCCAAGCCGTGCCAGCCGCCTTCCACGTATTGTGCGAAAGCCTGCTTGAAACCTGTAGGCGTGGTGACTACGCCGTTGTCGAAATGGCAGCCCTCTTCATCACCGGAGCGATTGAGCGGCGCCAACACGTTTTCACAGAACCTGGCGCCTTCCTCGAGGATCGCGCTGACCATGTCTGGGCTGGCATCGCTGGCACCCAGTTCGGCATAACGGCCATGGAAATCGAAGACATGATCGATCAGAAAGCGCATGTCGCGCAGGGGGGCTTGGTACTCGGGCATGGTGGTTTTCTCCGGTAGCAGATCGTTCCAACCTACTGCCGGCCACCCAGGCCCACAATCACAGTCCAGACGCTGAATGCGCCGTCATCACTCAACCCGCGGCGGCTTCCATGCGCACCGCGCCACGACGGTTCTGGCCGAACGCGACCACACAGTTACGTCCCGCGCCCTTGGCGTTATACAGCGCCTGGTCGGCGGACTTGAGCACTTCTTCGGGCGTGCGTTGTTCGAGACGTTCCGCGACACCGATGCTGACCGTCACCGATACGCTGGACGCACCCGCGCCGGAGCGACGCTGGCGGCCTTGCTGATCGTCCTGGGGACGGCTGTCGGGATTGCGTAGCTGGATCGCGTATGTCTCGATGGACTGGCGGATGACTTCCAGATGGGGCATGCACTCGTCGATGGTCTTGCCTGCGAACACCAGGGCAAATTCCTCACCGCCGTAGCGATACGCCCTACCGCCACCGCCGATTTTCGACAGTTTGCTGGCGACCAGGCGCAGCACCTGATCCCCCACATCGTGGCCGTGGGTGTCGTTGAATTTCTTGAAATGGTCCACGTCGCTCATCGCCAACACATAGTTACGCCCCAGGCGCTGCATGCGTTCGTTCAGTGCCCGACGGCCCGGCAGGCCGGTGAGTTCGTCACGGAAGGCCATTTGATAGGCCTCGTGGGCGACCGCCGCGGCGATCATCAACATCACCTGGCTGCACATGATGTTCAGGGTGAATGGCAGGATGAAGGTTTTCGGCAACATCCAGAACAACCCGAGCAGTCCCACCAATTGCGCCGCGTGCAACGGCCGGGGGTTACGCCAGTATTGCCAGGCCAGCAGCAGGAACGCGGCGGCGAACATCGGGTAGGACAATTGGATCAGGCTCATCCAGGCGCCGTGCAACGCGGGCCAGCGGATCTCCGAAAGCCACAACAGCAAGGCCTGGGGAAAACTCTGCTCCAGGGCCAGCGCCACGCTGCCGAAAACCAGCAACACCGCGAACCGCGCCACCATGTCCTGGAACAAGTGGGTGCGCTCCTGCCACGCCGCGAACAACCCGAACAGCAGCGGCAACAACAGGCAGACGAGATGGAACACCACCGCCGCGTCTTCGCGCACCTTGCCGTTATCACGATAGAAGTCGGTCTGGGTGTCCAGGAGGAAGTAGGCGATGTACACCGTGACCATCAGAAACAGCTCGCGTTGACGTCGGTAGACGGCGCTATACGCCCCGCCCAGCAACAACACCAGCGTTGGCAGAACGTTGAACAACGAAGTGAAGAAAACGTTGAGATCCTTGACGTAGGCAGCCGCAAGCCCCGCCACCAACAACAGCAACGACGGTAGGAAATGGCTCAGACGTACAGCGGAAAAACGCGGCAAGGGTAAAGCTCCGACCCGGCTGATCAAAGATGGCATTGTGCCTGCAACTGGAACAGTAAGGCACGCGAGATGTGACAGATGTCACACTGCCATCGCTGTAACGGCAGAGCGGGAGGATTTCTTAGGGTTGGGTTGGATGAATATTGTTTCAGGATCACCGCGCCCCTCCTGTGGCGAGGGAGCTTGCTCCCGCTCGGCTGCGAAGCAGTCGTAAACCGGCGGGTGCGGTGTGTCTGATATTCCGCATTTGGCAGGTTTGGGGCCGCTTCGCAGCCCAGCGGGAGCAAGCTCCCTCGCCACGGGTTTGCCTTGATTTGGGGTTATCGCAGACACGAAAAAGCCGCTACTCCCGAAGAAGCAGCGGCTGTGTGAAGAACCGCCTAAGGCTTAGTAGCCCAGCGCGAAGTCTTCTTCTTTCATGTCCATCAGGTTGTTGGCGCCCGACAGCATGGTTGCCACATGGGTACGGGTACGCGGCAAGATGCGCTGGAAGTAGAAGCGCGCGGTCTGCAGCTTGGCGGTGTAGAAGGCTTCTTCGGTGGTGCCGGCGGCGAGTTTTTCCGCCGCCAGGCGTGCCATGTCGGCCCAGAAATAAGCCAGGCAGGCGTAACCGGAGTACATCAGGTAATCCACCGATGCCGCGCCCACTTCTTCGCGATCCTTCATGGCTGCCATACCGACTTTCATGGTCAGTTCGCCCCATTCCTTGTTCAGCGCAGCCAGGGGTTCGACGAACTCCTTGACCGCTTCGTTGCCTTCGTTGCCCTGGCAGAACTTGTGGACGATCTTGGTGAAGCCCTTGAGCGCCTCGCCCTGGGTCATCAGCACTTTACGGCCCAGCAAGTCGAGGGCCTGGATACCGGTGGTGCCTTCGTACAGCATCGAGATACGGCTGTCGCGAACGTTCTGCTCCATGCCCCATTCGGCGATGAAACCGTGGCCGCCATAGATCTGCACGCCATGGTTGGCGGACTCGAAACCAACTTCGGTCATGAAGGCCTTGGCGATCGGGGTCATGAACGCCAGCAGCGCATCGGCTTTTTTCTTCTCTTCTTCATCCACGCCGTACTTGACGATGTCGACCTGCTTGGCGGTGAAGTAGACCATCGCCCGGTTACCTTCGGCGAAGGCTTTCATGGTCAGCAGCATGCGACGCACGTCAGGGTGGACGATGATCGGGTCGGCAGCCTTGTCTGGCGCTTTCGGACCGGTCAGGGAGCGCATTTGCAGGCGGTCACGGGCATATTTCAGGCCGCCCTGGAAGCCGATCTCGGCGTGGGCCAGGCCTTGCAGCGCAGTGCCCAGACGCGCGGTGTTCATGAAGGTGAACATGCAGTTCAGGCCTTTGTTCGCCGGGCCGATCAGGAAACCGGTGGCCGCGTCGAAGTTCATCACGCAGGTGGCGTTGCCGTGGATGCCCATCTTGTGTTCCAGGGAACCACAGCTCACCGCGTTGCGCTGGCCAATGGTGCCGTCGGCGTTAGGCAGGAACTTGGGAACGATGAACAGGGAAATGCCCTTGGTGCCGGCCGGTGCATCGGGCAGGCGTGCCAGCACGATGTGGACGATGTTGTCGGCCATGTCGTGTTCGCCGGCCGAGATGAAAATCTTCGTACCGGAAACCTTGTAGGAGCCGTCGGCCTGAGGCTCGGCCTTGGTGCGCAACATGCCCAGGTCGGTGCCGCAGTGCGGTTCGGTCAGGCACATGGTGCCGGTCCATTCGCCGGACACCAGTTTGGTCAGGTAGGCCTCTTGCTGTTCGGGCGTACCGTGTTCGGAAATCGTGTTCATCGCGCCATGGGACAGGCCCGGGTACATGCCCCACGACCAGTTGGCTTCACCGACCATCTCGCTGACCGCCAGGCCCAGGGACTCCGGCAGGCCTTGACCACCATGCTCGACGTCGTGGGCCAGGCTTGGCCAGCCGCCTTCGACGAATTGCTTGTAGGCTTCCTTGAAACCGGTCGGGGTTTTCACGCCGGACTCGCTCCAGGTGCAACCTTCGATGTCACCCACGCGGTTCAGCGGAGCCAGCACCTGCTCACAAAACTTGGCGCCTTCTTCGAGAATGGCGTCAACCATGTCCGGAGTTGCGTCCTGGCAAGCCGGAAGGCTCTGATAATGCGCTTCGTAGCCAAGCAGTTCGTCACGAACGAAGCGAATATCACGCAAGGGGGCCTTGTAGTCAGGCATAGCGATAAACCTCTGCTGATGTAACCGGGAATGAACGACCGCGTGGATTTGTTGTAGCGGTCAAACAGTTGTTTGAAACATACGTTTACGCCCAAATCTTGTCAAGCGCCGATCTTTTGCCGTTCGTCATCAGCCGAAGAAAATGTCGGATACGGGAAATCCATCGCAATGAAGAATCCGCGATGCGCGTAGGAAAAGATTAGTTGAGCAATAAGACGTTAGAGACAAGAACGCCGCGAATAATCGCGGCGTTTTCGTAAATCTGGAGGAACGGGATCAGGCAAAGGTATCGATCAACGTACCGAGCATTTCGTCGGATGCCTTGGCCACGCTCACACCCAGCTGCACCTGGGACTTGCCCTGGGCCATTTCGACCATGTTGCTGGCCAGGTCAGATTGCTGGCTGCGATCCACTGAACGCAGTCGATCCACTTGGACTTCGGACGATTGACTGGTGACCGAACGCTCGATCGTATTGTTGGCGATCTGGCTGGACGCCTGATCGACGCGGTTCTGCCCTGTCTGAATCGTACTCAGACCGGCATAGAACGCGGTATTTCCTGAGATCTCCATGGCAGAGCTCGTCTTCTTGAAGGGTCGACAGTGGCCATTGAATCAGAAGCCCCGTGAAAAGGCCCGACAAAAACACTAATGGCACAGTGCCTTGCCATAGGCAAAATCTTGTTGAGGTGTCAGTCCAGCAGATCCAATTGCAAGTGTTCGGCCACGGCTTCGGCCGTCACGCTCTGGATCCGCGCCACCCTGCCCAGACAGGGTGCGGGGAGTCGCTCGGCCAGGGTTGCCAGGTTTTCTTCCAGGCGCGAGGTGGCCGGGTCGATGATGTTCGCGACCCAGCCGGCAAGCTGCAAGCCATCACGGGCGATCGCCTCGGCGGTCAACAACGCGTGGCTGATACAACCCAGGCGCACGCCCACCACCAGGATCACCGGCAAGCCCAGCGCTATCGCCAGGTCGGACAGATTATCCTGGCCGGCCAGCGGCACGCGCCAACCGCCCGCGCCTTCGATCAACGTGAAGTCGGCGCCCAGCGCCAGCACTTCACGCATCGGCCCCAACAGCGACTGCACCGTCAACGCCACGCCCGCCTCCCGGGCGGCCAAGTGCGGTGCTATGGCTGGTTCGAACGCCACCGGGTTGACCTGTGCATAAGTCAACGGCACCGAGCATTCCGCCAGCAAGGCCAAGGCATCGGCGTTGCGCAGGCCCTTGGGCGTCACGTTGCAGCCGGAAGCCACGGGTTTTCCGGCAGCCGTGCTCATGCCGGCCTGCCGCGCAGCATGCAGCAGGCCCGCCGCGACGGTGGTCTTGCCAACATCAGTGTCGGTTCCCGTGATGAAATAGGCTTGGCTCATAGCGGTTTCTCCAAAACGGCGTAGACCACTTGGTAAGTCGCGGGCAGCCCCTGTGCCTGGCGAAACTGCTCATAAGCTTCAACCAGCGCGAGGATCCGCGCCCTGCCCGTCAAGCCGCCAGGGCGACCAGGGTTCAGATTATGGGCCCCCAACGCTTTCAATTCATGGGTCAGGCTGCGCAGGTCGGAGTAATGCAACACATGGGGACAGTTTTCAAGACTGACGACCTTCAGCCCGCTGACCGCGCAAAGCTGTTGATACGTCTCGAACCCCCGGAAACGGTTGACGTGCACCAAGCCATCCACCTGACGCCAACTGTCGCGCAATTCGTACAAAGTGCCCACACAGAGGCTGGCAAAGGCCAACACTCCGCCCGGTTTCAACACACGATGAGCCTCGCTCAGCACCGCGGCAAAATCCTCGCACCACTGCACCGCCAGGCTGGAGAACACCAGGTCGCAGCTCGCCGCCTGCAAAGGCAGCCGCTCGGCGTCACCGGCGACAAAATGCGCGGCGCCACCTTGGGGTCGAGCATGGTTGAGCATACCTTCGGCGATATCCAGCGCCAGCCCTGTGCTCGCGCCGAAACGCGCGCCCAGGGCGCGGGTGAAATAGCCGGTGCCACACCCTAGGTCCAGCCAACGTTGCGGCATGAACGAAGTTGGCAAGCGATCGAGCAATTGCTGGCCGACGTCGCGCTGCAGCTCGGCCACGCTGTCATAGCTGCTCGCCGCCCGGGAAAACGAAGCCGCTACCTGACGTTTGTCGGGCAGGGCGCCGGGCAATGGGGGAAGGGACAAATCAGTCATCACCGGACTCATGCAAAAAAGCCTGGATCGCCCCCGCTACACCGTGCGGGTCATCCAGAAGGAATCCGTGGCCGGCCTGTTCGATCAGACCGATTTCAACATCCGGCAGCAAGACCAGCAAATCACCCGCAGCCTCAGCCGGCACCAAGGCGTCGAGCCCGGCAAACAGATGCAATTGCGGGCCGCGGAAGCTCTGCAATGCGGCGCGAGTATCCAATTGCGCCAGCAGCTCGAGCCCGGCCATCAGTACTTCAGGTGAGGCGTTCGGCGCCCCGGCCAATAGCAACCGCGACAAGCCGCGCGGATCGCTGCAACCCTGGGCACACAGTAGGCTGAAGCGTTTGAGAGTCTGGCGTGGGTCGGCCGCACAACCGGCGAGAAAGCCATCGAAGGTCGGGCCGTCCATCGCGCTCGGCCATTGTTCATGGGTGACAAAGGCCGGATTGCTCGCCAACGTCAACAAGCCGCAGCAATGCTCCCCCCGACGCGCCGCCAGGGCCGAGGCCAGCATGCCGCCCAGGGACCAGCCGCCAAGCCAGGCGTCCTGGGGCACGGTGGCGTCCAACTCTTCGAGCCATTCATCGGGATCGCTCGACAGCAATGCCGGCAGTGGCTCGATTTCCACCCGCAGGTGTTCGTCGAGCCCTTGCAACGCCGCCGCCAGCGGCTCCAGCGGGGAAACGCCCAGACCCCAGCCGGGCAATAGAATCAGTCGATCACGCATGGCTTGGCTCCGGTCCCAACAGGGCAGCACACTCGGCCAGTGCATTCAACAATAGCTGCACCTGGGCCTCGCTGTGGGCGGCGGTCAGGGTTACACGCAAGCGAGCGCTGCCGGCCGGCACGGTGGGTGGACGGATCGCCGTGACCATCAGCCCGCGCTCACGCAGCATCTGCGACATGTGCATGGCCCGCCCCGCATCGCCAATCAGGATCGGTTGGATCGGCGTGAAGCTGTCCATCAATTGCAGGCCGATCTGCTCGGCGCCCTGGCGGAACTGGCGGATCAGCACCTGCAAGTGTTCGCGACGCCAATGTTCGCTGCGCAGCAGTTCGAGGCTCTTGAGGGTGGCGCAGGCCAAAGCCGGCGGCTGGCTCGTGGTGTAGATGTAGGGCCGCGCGAACTGGATCAGGCTTTCGATCAGTTCTTCACTGCCGGCGACAAAAGCCCCGGCGGTGCCAAAGGCCTTGCCCAAGGTGCCCACCAGTACCGGCACATCGTCCTGGCTCAAGCCGAAATGCTCGACGATACCGCCGCCGTTGGCCCCCAGCGGACCGAAGCCGTGGGCATCATCGACCATCAACCAGGCGCCCTTGGCCTTGGCTTCACGGGCCAGGGCCGGCAGGTCGGCAAGGTCGCCGTCCATGCTGAACACGCCGTCGGTGACCACCAGGGTATTGCCGGTGGCTTTCTCCAGACGGCTGGCCAGGCTCCGGGCATCGTTGTGCAGGTATCGGTTGAAACGCGCACCGGACAGCAGCCCGGCGTCAAGCAGCGAGGCATGGTTGAGGCGGTCTTCCAGCACCGTGTCGCCCTGCCCCACCAGCGCGGTGACGGCGCCGAGGTTGGCCATGTAGCCGGTGGTGAACAGCAACGCTCGCGGACGCCCGGTCAGGTCGGCCAGGGCTTCTTCCAAGGCGTGATGCGGGCTGCTGTGGCCGATCACCAAATGGGAAGCGCCACCACCGACACCCCAACGGAGCGCCCCGGCGCGCCAGGCTTCAATCACTTGCGGGTGATTGGCCAGGCCCAGGTAATCGTTATTGCAGAACGCCAGCAGGGGCTGGCCGTCCACCACCACCTCCGGGCCCTGGGGGCTTTCGAGCAGCGGGCGCTGGCGATAGAGATTGTCGGCACGACGGGCAGCCAGGCGTGCGGCGAGATCGAAGGGCATGCAGGCCTCGGGTGAACGCTATTTAAAGGGCTGAAGTAGATCCCCTGTGGGAGCGGGCTTGCTCGCGAAGGCGGTGTGTCTGACAACATTACTTTGCCTGACGCACCGCTTTCGCGAGCAAGCCCGTTCCCACACTTGGTGTCGTGTTAGCTCAGAGGGCGGCGTTATAGAACTGCTCGCTGCTCTTCTGCTCCACCAACGCCTGTTCAATGGCCGCCTGGTGCACTTCGTCGGCATGTTCTTCGCGGGCTTCGGGTTGGATGCCCAGGCGTGCGAACAACTGCATGTCCTTGTCGGCTTGCGGGTTGGCGGTGGTCAACAGCTTGTCGCCGTAGAAAATCGAGTTGGCGCCGGCAAAAAATGCCAGGGCCTGCATTTGCTCGTTCATTGCTTCACGGCCGGCGGAAAGACGTACGTGGGACTGGGGCATCATGATCCGCGCCACGGCGAGCATGCGGATGAAATCGAACGGATCGATGTCTTCGGCATTCTCCAGCGGCGTGCCGGCGACCTTGACCAGCATGTTGATCGGCACCGATTCCGGGTGCTCCGGCAGGTTCGCCAGCTGGATCAGCAGATTGGCGCGGTCGTCCAAGGACTCGCCCATGCCCAGGATGCCGCCGGAGCAGATCTTCATCCCCGAATCACGCACGTAGGCCAGGGTTTGCAGGCGCTCGCTGTAGGTACGGGTGGTGATGATGCTGCCGTAGAACTCCGGCGAGGTGTCGAGGTTGTGGTTGTAGTAGTCCAGGCCGGCCTGGGCGAGCGCTTCGGTCTGCTCCTGATCGAGGCGGCCCAGGGTCATGCAGGTTTCCAGGCCCATGGCCTTCACGCCTTTGACCATCTCCAACACATACGGCATGTCCTTGGCCGACGGGTGCTTCCACGCCGCGCCCATGCAGAAGCGGGTCGAACCGATGGCCTTGGCCCGTGCAGCCTCTTCGAGGACCTTCTGCACTTCGAGCAACTTCTCTTTATCCAGCCCGGTGTTGTAGTGACCGGACTGCGGACAATATTTGCAATCTTCCGGGCAAGCGCCGGTCTTGATCGACAGCAGCGTGGAAACCTGGACGCGGTTGGCGTCGAAGTGCGCGCGGTGCACGGTCTGCGCCTGGAACAACAGGTCATTGAATGGCTGGACAAAGAGTGCTTTGACTTCGGCCAAAGACCAGTCATGACGCAGGTTGGCAGTGGTGCTGGCGCTCATGGGCATTTCCTTGATTATGCTTGGCTGGCGCCTGGGGCATGGAATACCCACAGGCGCGACACGGATGTTCGGCATATTTAAGGAAGAGTCATGCGCTGTCAACCACGATACAAAGGACCGGTTTACATCTGGTTAAAAAACAAACAATTCTGCTTGCTGTGCGGCGAAAGCACCGATACGCCGCAGCCTCTCTGCACCCCCTGCGAAAGCGAGCTGCCCTGGCTCGGCGATCAATGCAGCGTCTGCGCCCTGCCGCTGCCCATGGCCGGATTGCGTTGCGGCCAATGTGCCGCGCGGCCGCCGGCCTTCGAACGGGTCCTGGCACCCTGGGTCTACGACTTCCCAGTGGACAGCCTGATCACCCGCTTCAAGCATCAGGCGAAATGGCCTCTGGGCCGGCTGCTGGGCGAACTGCTGGCGCAATCGCTGCAACATCACTTCGACGAAGGGCTGGAACGGCCCGACGCCTTGGTACCGGTGCCACTGGCGACCCGACGCCTGCGCCAGCGCGGTTTCAACCAAGCGGCGCTGCTGGCCCGCTGGCTCAGTGGACCGCTGAGGATCCCTTGCGAAGAAAACCTGCTGCGCCGCACCCAGGACACCCCTGCTCAACAGGCCCTCGATGCCAAGGCCCGGCGACACAACCTGCGCCAGGCCTTTGCCCTAATGCCGGAGGCTTCATTGCGCAACCGTCATTTGGCATTGGTCGACGATGTGCTCACCACCGGTGCCACCGCCCAGGCGCTGGCGGCTCTATTGCTGGATGCCGGCGCCGCGCGGGTCGATGTGTACTGCCTGGCTCGCACGCCGAAACCCGGCGAGTCGGCTTGACGTACCGCGCCCAAGGCGCCAACGTCCGCCCATCGACCTTCGCACGCAGTTCTCTGTCATGTCATTGCCCACGCTCCTGACCCAGCACATCGTCCGGCGACCCCAGCGCATCGCCCTGCTGCAGCACATCGCCGAACAAGGCTCGATCACCCGCGCCGCCAAGAGCGCGGGCCTGAGCTACAAGGCGGCGTGGGACGCCATCGATGAGTTGAACAACCTCGCGGATCAACCGCTGGTGGAACGCAGCGTCGGCGGCAAGGGCGGTGGTGGCGCCAAGCTGTCGGAGGAAGGCCATCGGGTGCTGCGCCTTTATCTGCGCCTGCAAGCACTGCAGGCACAACTGCTGGAAGCCAGCGAAGACGCTGGCGACCTCGGCCTGCTCAGCCGCCTGATGCTGCGCACCAGCGCCCGCAATCAATTGCACGGCAAGGTCCTGGGCATCGAGGCCCAGGGACATAACGACCGGGTACGCCTGGAGCTGGCCCGGGGCTTGGTCATCGAAGCGCAGATCACCCACGACAGCACGCTGCGCCTGGAGTTGGGTGTCGGCACCGACGTGGTGGCGCTGATCAAGGCCGGCTGGCTGCAATTGCATCCTGTCGAGCACGCGGAAAAACCGGGGATCAATACGCTGCGCGGCATGATCGAGCAGGTCGACGCCGCCCAAAACGGCCCCAGCGAAGTTCGCATCGGCCTGCCCAACGGCCAGACGCTGTGCGCCCTGGCCGATCCGCTACAGTTGCAAGCGCAGGACCTGGCAGCCGGTTCACCCGTACAAGTGACGTTTTCAGCAACAAATGTGCTGCTCGGCACACCGCTGTAGCGCGTTGCAACAATAGTTTCATCGACCCGCTTTAAGGTGACTGCCAAAACCAGCAGGGAGCCTGATGATGAGCCTATTAGAAGAAAACCAATCCACCGACCTGGAAAAGATCGTCGGCCTGAGCCGTCGCCGTTTTATCGGCGCTGGCGCCTTGTGCGGCGCAGCGATGTTCCTGGGCGGCAACCTGCTGAGCCGCAGCGTCATGGCGGCCGCCGTGAGTGAAGGCAACAAAAGCATGCTGGGCTTCAACAGCATTGCGGCCTCCACCGCCGACACCATTACCTTGCCGCCGGGCTACAAGGCCTCGGTGTTGATCAGTTGGGGCCAGCCACTGAAGAAAAATGCACCGGCGTTCGACCCCAGCGGCAATGGCACCGCCCGTGCACAAGAAATGCAGTTTGGCGACAACAACGACGGCATGAGCCTGTTCGAATTCCCGGGCGACAAGAACCGGGCGCTGTTGGCGATCAACAACGAGTACACCAACTACCAATACCTGTTCCCTCACGGCGGCCAACCGCAATCGGCCGAAGACGTGCGCAAGGCCCAGGCCAGCGAAGGCGTGTCGGTGATCGAAATCCAACGCCGTCGCGGCCAGTGGCAATTCGTCCAGGACTCGCGCTACAACCGCCGGATCCACGGCAACACGCCGATCCGCCTGCGCGGCCCGGCCGCCGGGCACGACCTGCTGAAGACCAGTGCCGACAAGAGTGGCAAGAAAGTCCTCGGCACGTTCCAGAACTGTGCCAACGGCATGACGCCGTGGGGCACTTACCTGACCTGCGAAGAAAACTTCACTGACTGCTTCGGCAGCAGCCAGTCGGACCTGCAATTCGATGCGGCACAAAAACGCTATGGCGCCACCGTCACCAGCAGCGAAATCAATTGGCATTTGCACGATCCGCGTTTCGACCTGGCGAAGAACCCCAACGAACTCAATCGCCACGGCTGGGTAGTGGAAATCGATCCGTTCGATCCAGAATCCACCCCGGTAAAACGCACCGCCCTGGGCCGCTTCAAACATGAAAACGCGGCCCTGGCGCAGACCAATGACGGTCGCGCCGTGGTGTACATGGGCGACGACGAACGTGGCGAGTTCATCTACAAGTTCGTCAGCCGCGAGCGCATCAACCATCGCAATGCCAAGGCCAACCGCAACCTGCTGGACCATGGCACGTTGTACGTGGCGCGCTTCGATGCCGGCGACGGCAACCCGGATCATCCCAAGGGTAAAGGCCAGTGGATCGAACTGACCCATGGCAAGAACGGCATCGACGCCAGCAGCGGTTTCGCTGACCAGGCCGAGGTGTTGATCCATGCGCGCCTGGCCGCCAGTGCTGTTGGCGCCACTCGCATGGACCGCCCGGAGTGGATCGTGGTCAGCCCCAAGGACGGCCAGGTCTATTGCACCCTGACCAACAACTCCAAGCGCGGCGATGCCGGCCAGCCGGTGGACGGGCCGAACCCGCGGGCCAAGAACGTCTACGGGCAGATCCTGCGCTGGCGCACCGACCGTGACGATCACGCCTCCAAGACCTTCGACTGGGACCTGTTCGTGGTCGCCGGCAACCCAACGGTACACGCGGGTACGCCAAAGGCCGGCTCGTCCAATATCAACCCGCAGAACATGTTCAACAGCCCCGATGGCTTGGGTTTCGACAAGGCCGGGCGGCTGTGGATCCAGACCGACGGTGACTCGAGCAACGCTGGCGACTTCGCGGGCATGGGCAACAACCAGATGCTCTGCGCCGACCCCAACAGCGGTGAGATCCGCCGCTTCATGGTCGGGCCGGTAGGCTGCGAAGTGACCGGGATCAGTTTCGCGCCGGACTACAAGACCCTGTTCGTCGGGATCCAGCATCCCAGCGGCGGCTCGACCTTCCCTGAGCACCTGCCCAACGGCAAGCCGCGCTCGTCGGTGATGGTGATCACGCGGGAGGATGGCGGAGTCATCGGCGCCTGACCCTTTGTGGCGAGGGAGCTTGCTCCCGCTGGGTTGCGCAGCGACCCCACGTTTTTGTGGGCGCTACGCACTGGAGCGCCAGCCCGGCCAAGCGGGAGCAAGCTCCCTCGCCACGAAGTCTCACCAATCAATCCCGACTGCTTTGCGCTACCATGCTGGGCCGGACGCGGCAGCCCTGCCGCTGCGCAGGAGTCAGCATGTCCCATCCGTTCGAAACCCTCACGCCCGACCTGGTGCTCGATGCCGTTGAAAGCATCGGCTTTCTCAGCGACGCCCGCGTGTTGGCCCTCAACAGCTACGAGAACCGCGTCTATCAAGTCGGCATCGAAGATTCCGAGCCGCTGATCGCCAAGTTCTATCGCCCCCAGCGCTGGACCAACGAAGCGATCCTGGAAGAGCACAGTTTTACCTTCGAACTGGCCGAATACGAGGTGCCCGTGGTGGCGCCGCTGATTCACAACGGCGCCAGCCTGCACGAGCACGCCGGGTTCCGTTTCACCCTGTTTCCCCGTCGCGGCGGGCGAGCGCCGGAGCCGGGCAATCTCGACCAACTCTATCGCCTGGGACAATTGCTCGGGCGCTTGCACGCGGTCGGGGCAACCCGTCCGTTCGAACATCGTGAAGCCCTGGGCGTGAAGAACTTTGGCCATGATTCACTGGCCACCGTGCTGGCAAGCGGTTTCGTCCCTCGTAGCCTGCTGCCGGCCTACGAGTCGGTCGCCCGGGACCTGCTCAAGCGCGTCGAAGAGGTCTACGCCGCCACGCCCCACCAGAACATCCGCATGCACGGCGATTGCCATCCCGGCAACATGATGTGCCGCGACGAGGTGTTCCACATCGTCGACCTCGACGATTGCCGCATGGGCCCGGCGGTGCAGGATTTATGGATGATGCTCGCCGGCGATCGCCAGGAATGTCTGGGACAGTTGTCGGAATTGATGGACGGTTACCAGGAGTTCCACGATTTCGATCCCCGTGAACTGGCGCTGATCGAGCCACTGCGGGCCCTGCGCCTGATGCACTACAGCGCCTGGCTGGCGCGGCGCTGGGACGACCCGGCCTTCCCCCGCAGCTTCCCGTGGTTCGGCAGCGAACGCTACTGGGGCGACCAGGTGCTGGCGTTGCGCGAGCAACTGGCGGCGCTCAATGAAGAGCCGCTGAAGCTGTTCTGATGTACCGCAGAACCACCCTGTGGGAGCGGGCTTGCTCGCGAAAGCGCTAGGTCTGGCAAAGTTGTGCTGCCAGGTACGCCGCCTTCGCGAGCAAGCCCGCTCCCACAGGGATCTGCGGTGATTGTGCACAATACTCACAGCACAACCAGCCAAATCTCCTTACAATCACCCCTTTGTTAGCTGCCTAAGCAAGGATTCTGCATGCAAGCCGCCAACCCTCGTCGCGGGTACATCCTGGGCCTGAGTGCCTACATCATCTGGGGTCTGTTCCCGATCTATTTCAAGGCCATCGCCAGCGTGCCTTCGGTGGAAATCATTATCCACCGGGTGCTGTGGTCGGCCCTGTTCGGCGCGGCGTTGCTGCTGGTGTGGAAACACCCGGGCTGGTGGCGCGAACTGCGGGACAATCCACAGCGCCTGGCGATCCTCGCCCTGAGCGGGACGCTGATCGCGGCCAACTGGCTGACCTACGTCTGGGCCGTGAATAACGAGCGCATGCTCGAAGCCAGCCTGGGTTACTACATCAATCCGCTGGTCAACGTGTTGCTGGGCATGTTGATCCTCGGTGAGCGCCTGCGCCGCATGCAGTGGCTGGCGGTGGGATTGGCGGCCGTCGGCGTGGCGCAGCAGGTCTGGCAAGTGGGCAGCCTGCCGTGGGTGTCGCTGGTGCTGGCGCTGACCTTCGGTTTCTATGGGTTGATCCGCAAACAGGCGCCGGTCAAGGCGTTGCCGGGCCTGGTGGTGGAAACCTGGATGCTCGTACCGATCGCCATCGCCTGGTTGCTGTTCAACCCCACGGCCACCAGTGCCCAGGCGGCATTCTGGACCACCTCCGAAGCCTGGTGGCTGGTGGCGGCCGGCCCCGTGACGCTGGTTCCACTGGTGTGTTTCAACGCCGCGACACGGCATTTACCCTACACGACTATCGGTTTTCTCCAGTACATCGCGCCGACGCTGGTGTTGTTACTCGCCGTGCTGCTGTTCGGTGAGCACCTGTCGTCCAGTACGCTGGTGGCGTTCCTGTTTATCTGGGCCGGGCTGGCGGTGTACAGCATCGATGCGGTGATCAGCATGCGTCGACGCAGCTGATCAAAAAACGCACAAACCTCTACAGGCCACGTCTGGCGTGGCCTGCGCTTATCCTTCCCAAGGTTATCCACAGCGTGATCCCCGCCGTTTGTGCACAAGCCCTTGAAAACTGGTGATTTTTTGATCACTGACCGCTAAACCACGGCGGGCCTGGGCTGGAGCCGGGTCTCTACAGGTTATCCACAGGCAGGCGCAGCTTTTTCTTGGATAACCTTTATTGCACTTCGTCGCTGAACTTGAGCTCTACCATCAACTCATCAGCCAAGGTCTCAAGGCGTTCCTGCAACGCCTCCAGCGACAGGGTCAAGGGCACGCCCAGGAGCGCCTCGGCATGAAACAGCAGTTCGCTGCTCATCGGTGCCGGCCGGACATGGGTCACCAAGCGTTCGACATTGACGCCTTGCTCGCTCAACAACCGGGTGATGTCCCGCACGATACCGGGACGATCATTGCCCACCAACTCCATGGTGATGGGTTTCCACGTGCAAGACTCTTCAACGGCGCTTTCCGCGATCAACACTCGAATGCTGTGGGCGGATAACCCTTGCAAGGCTTCGATCAATTCTTCATGGGCCTCCGCCGGGGCGCTGATTCGCAGGATCCCGGCAAACTGCCCGGCCAAGTGCGACATGCGGCTTTCCAGCCAGTTACCGCCATGGGCGGCGATGCAATCGGCGATGCGCTCGACCTGTCCGGGCTTGTCCGGGGCGAAAACAGTGATGACGAGGTGGTCCATGGGCGCAGTCCTCTTGTTGGGGAAGGGACAGTATAGGCAGCTGATCTGCGAGCAGACTGGACCTGGAGATTTATACCTTCCTCCTGTGGGAGCAAAGCTTGCTCGCGATGAGAACAACTCGATCCCTCTGACGCCGAGGCGCCAGTATCGCGAGCAAGCTTTGCTCCCACAGGATGACACCAAGCATATCGTGTACAAACCTTAAGATTTATCTGGAACAATCCATCTGTTTTTTGAGAACATCCCATACCCCGACGTGACCGTAACACTTTAGTCGGTCGCGGAACGACGCAATTAGTCTAATTTTCACAACCGCAATTGATCATGTAGTATTCCGCAGCGAGCACTACATAATCGCGACACCCCTGTTGTACCGATGTCTGCTTAAGGCCAGTCGCATCCCTGAAAAGCCCCGTCAGCAAGGCTTGAACACCCAGCCGCCAGCGATGGCATGTACTGGTTCCGGGGTTTGTGGTTTAAATGTCCCGAGGCTTCATTGTCAAAATCGAAGAGCTGAAAAGCGAAATAGCTGAGCAGAGTGAGGCAAGCAATGACTGAACACGTTCAAGTCGGTGGCCTGCAGGTCGCCAAAGTCCTGTTCGACTTCGTGAATAACGAAGCCATTCCCGGAACCGGCCTCACCGCCGACGCGTTCTGGGCCGGTGCCGACAAGGTCATCCACGACCTGGCCCCGAAGAACAAAGCCCTACTCGCCAAACGCGATGATTTCCAGGCGCGGATCGATGCCTGGCACCAGGCCCGTGCCGGCCAGGCCCACGACGCCGTGGCTTACAAAGCCTTCCTGCAAGACATTGGATACCTGCTGCCAGAAGCGGCGGATTTCCAGGCCACGACCCAAAACGTCGATGACGAAATCGCCCGCATGGCCGGCCCGCAACTGGTGGTGCCGGTGATGAACGCCCGCTTCGCCCTCAACGCCTCGAACGCCCGCTGGGGTTCGTTGTACGACGCGCTGTACGGCACCGATGCCATCAACGAAGCCGATGGCGCGGAAAAAGGCAAAGGCTACAACAAGGTCCGCGGCGACAAGGTCATCGCCTTCGCCCGTGCCTTCCTCGACGAATCGGCGCCCCTGGCGGCCGGCTCCCATGTCGATTCCACCGCGTACAAAATCATCGACGGCAAACTGGTGGTCACCCTCAAGGGCGGCAGCAACAGCGGCCTGCGTGACGATGCCCAGTTGATCGGTTTCCAGGGCGATGCCTCGGCACCGACCGCCGTGCTGCTGAAACACAACGGCCTGCACTTCGAAATCCAGATCGATGCCAGCACCCCGGTCGGCCAGACCGACGCAGCCGGCGTCAAAGACATCCTGATGGAAGCCGCGCTGACCACCATCATGGACTGCGAAGACTCGGTCGCCGCCGTCGATGCCGATGACAAAGTGGTGATCTACCGCAACTGGCTCGGCCTGATGAAGGGTGATCTGGCGGAAGAAGTCGCCAAGGGCGGCCAGACGTTTACCCGGACCATGAACCCTGACCGTGTCTACACCGCCGTCGACGGTTCGAGCGTCACGTTACATGGCCGTTCGCTGCTGTTCGTGCGTAACGTCGGCCACCTGATGACCATCGACGCGATCCTGGACAAGGATGGCAACGAAGTGCCGGAAGGCATCCTCGACGGCCTGATCACCAGCCTGGCAGCGATCCATAGCCTCAACGGCAACACCTCGCGGCGCAACAGCCGCACTGGCTCGGTGTACATCGTCAAGCCGAAGATGCACGGCCCGGAAGAAGCCGCGTTCACCAACGAGCTGTTCGGTCGCGTCGAAGACGTGCTGAACCTGCCGCGCAACACCCTCAAAGTCGGGATCATGGACGAGGAGCGCCGCACCACGGTCAACCTCAAGGCCTGCATCAAGGCCGCCAGCGAACGCGTGGTGTTCATCAACACCGGCTTCCTCGACCGTACCGGCGATGAAATCCACACCTCCATGGAAGCCGGCCCGATGGTGCGCAAGGCCGACATGAAAGCCGAGAAGTGGATCGGCGCCTACGAAAACTGGAACGTCGATATCGGCTTGAGCACCGGCCTGCAAGGTCGCGCGCAAATCGGCAAGGGCATGTGGGCGATGCCGGACCTGATGGCGGCGATGCTCGAACAGAAAATCGCTCACCCAATGGCCGGCGCCAACACCGCATGGGTGCCCTCGCCTACCGCCGCCGCCCTGCACGCGCTGCATTATCACAAGGTCGACGTGTTCGCCCGCCAGGCCGAACTGGCCAAGCGCGCCCGCGCGTCGGTGGACGACATCCTGAGTATCCCTCTGGCGGTCAACCCGAACTGGACGCCGGAGCAGATCAAGAACGAACTGGACAACAACGCCCAGGGCATCCTTGGTTATGTGGTGCGCTGGATCGACCAGGGCGTGGGCTGCTCCAAGGTGCCGGACATCAACGATATCGGCCTGATGGAAGACCGTGCGACGCTGCGTATCTCCAGCCAGCACATCGCCAACTGGCTGCGCCATGGCATCGTTACCCAAGACCAAGTCATGGAAAGCCTCAAGCGCATGGCCCCGGTGGTCGACCGTCAGAACGCCAGCGATCCGCTGTACCGCCCGCTGGCACCAGACTTCGACAGCAACATCGCCTTCCAGGCGGCGGTCGAGCTGGTGATCGAAGGCACGAAACAGCCGAACGGCTACACCGAGCCGGTGCTGCACCGTCGTCGTCGCGAGTTCAAGGCAGCCAATGGGTTGTGATTGAGCGGTAACTACGCGGCACAAAAAAAGCCCTGATCTCTCGATCAGGGCTTTTTTATTTGCAACACCTGACTGCCTTTGTGGCGAGGGAAAATTATCTGTGGGAGCAAGGCTTGCCCGCGATGCAGACGGCGCGGTCTCTGGTGCACCGAGGCGCCTGCATCGCGGGCAAGCCTTGCTCCCACAGAAGATGGGCTAGAGATCCATCCCCAACTCATGCTTGACCAACCCCAGCAGCTGTTCGGTGTTTATCGGCTTGAGCAAAAAGTCCACCACGCTCAGGTGCATGGCTTCGATCGCGTCCTTCACGTCGGCATCGCCCGACACAATGATGATCGGCAACGCCGCCCGCTCGGACTCGCGCACCAGGCGAATCAGTTCCAGGCCATCAACATTCCCCATCCGCAGATCGGTGATCAGCAGGCCGATTGACGGCTTGGTTGCCAGCATCTTGAGTGCCGTTTCGCCACTGGCGGCGGTCATGCAGTGAATCCCGTCCAATGCCAGGATCTCCGACAACAGTTCACGCGCATCCTTGTCGTCGTCGACGATCAGCACGCGCTGCGGCGGCAGGTCGGGTTCCAACATGACGGCACTCAGCGCCTCGCGCTCGGCGTCACTCAAAATATCGTGGTCGGACATGGTGCTCTCTACGTTCTTAAATCGATCCCCAGGCACAGTGGTCAGACATCGTTCTGCGGCGCTTCAATGTGCACTTCGTCGGATTTTTTTCCAAGAACATTCAATGAAGATTTTTCTGACGTCTAGCGTAGGACTTTTCTGTAAGTCAGCCCTAGGCAACGACCTAGACTTACGTCCAATGGGCACCCCGCGCTGAGGGGTCGACCATGGTGAACAGATCCGACCACAACAATTCGAATAAGACTGCGCAAATGGTTATGAAAAAAGCGGACGCCTTTATCCAGGCAGGGAAAACCGCGGTGTTGCAAAACATCCAGGGGACGCTGCAGTTTCTCCAGCGCTTTCCCCCGTTCAACCAAATGGAAAACGCCCACCTAGCCTATCTGGTGGAGCAATGCCTGCTGCGTTTCTACGCCCCGGGCGACACCATCATCAAACCGGCCGACGGCCCGGTGGAGCACTTCTACATCGTCAAGCAGGGCCGGGTGGTGGGCGAACGCCCGCATTCAGCCAAAGGTGGCACCGAGACCACTTTCGAGATCACCACTGGCGAATGTTTCCCCCTCGCCGCGCTGCTGGGCGAACGGGCCACGCGCACCGAGCATCGGGCCGGCGAAGACACGTTCTGCCTGCAACTGAACAAACAGGCCTTCATCAAGCTGTTCGCCCTGTCCGGCCCGTTTCGCGATTTCGCCCTGCGTGGGGTCAGCAGCTTGCTCGACCAGGTCAATCAGCAGGTCCAGCAAAAGTCGGCACAAACCCTGGGTACCCAGTACTCCCTCAACACGCGGCTGGGCGAATTGGCGATGCGCCACCCGGTCAGTTGCAGCCCGGACACGCCGCTACGGGAAGCCGTGAAGCTGATGCACGAGCAGCAAGTTGGCAGCATCGTGGTGGTGAATGAACAAAAAGCACCGGTGGGGATTTTTACCTTGCGCGACCTGCGGCATGTGGTGGCCGATGGGGCCGGGGATTTTTCCCAGGCCATCGTAGGACATATGACCCAGGAACCGTTTTTTCTCTCGCCGGACCACAGCGCCTTCGACGCGGCCATCGCCATGACCGAGCGCCACATCGCCCACGTCTGCCTGGTCAAGGACCATCGCCTGTGCGGCGTGGTCTCGGAGCGCGATCTGTTTTCCCTGCAGCGCGTCGACCTGGTGCACCTGGCCCGGACCATTCGCAACGCGCCCAGATTGGAAAACCTCGTGGCCTTGCGCGGCGAAATCGGCCAGCTGGTGGAACGCATGCTGGCCCACGGCGCATCTTCGACCCAGATCACCCACATCATTACTCTGCTCAACGACCATACCGTCTGCCGGGTCATCGAGTTGACCCTGGCCGATAAGGGCGACCCGGGCGTGCCGTTCAGTTGGCTGTGCTTTGGCAGCGAAGGCCGGCGCGAGCAAACCCTGCACACCGACCAGGACAACGGCATTCTGTTCGAAGCCCGGGACGCCGCCCATGCCGCGCAGATCCGTGGCCTGCTGCTGCCCATCGCCCAACAAATCAACCAGAGCCTGGCCCTGTGCGGCTTCACCCTGTGCAAGGGCAACATCATGGCCGGCAACCCCGAGCTGTGCCTGTCCCGCGCGGAATGGGCCCGGCGCTTCTCGGCATTCATTCGCGAAGCGACGCCGGAAAACCTGCTGGGCTCGAGCATCTATTTCGACCTGCGGGTGGTCTGGGGCGATGAGCAAGGTTGCGAACAGTTGCGCCAGCAGATCCTCAGCCAGGTGGCCGACAACCGCTTGTTCCAGCGCATGATGGCCGAGAACGCCCTGCGCCATCGCCCGCCTGTGGGACGCTTCAGGGATTTCGTACTGAGCCGCAAGAATGGCGAAAAGGCGACTCTGGACTTGAAAGTGCAGGGCCTGACACCCTTCGTCGACGGCGCCCGTCTGCTGTCCCTAGCCAACGGCATCGAAGCCAACAACACCCTGGAACGCTTGCGGCAATTGGTCGACAAGCAAGTGATCGAACCGCTCGATGGCGCAGCCTATGAAGAGGCCTATCACTTCATCCAGCAGACCCGCATGCAGCAACATCAACTGCAAACCCGTGAGAACCTGCCTTATTCCAACCGCGTCGACCCCGACAGCCTCAACCACCTGGACCGACGCATCCTGCGCGAATCCCTGCGCCAGGCCCAACGCCTGCAAAGCAGCCTGACGCTGAGGTACCAGTTGTGAGTATTTTTTCCTGGCTGCGCCCGGCCCAACCCCTGTTGCCCGAAGAAATACAAAGGCGCCTGGAACAGCTTCCAGCGGCGTCAGCCTTGAGTGAATGCGACCTGCGGGAACAACGCTGGGTCGTGCTCGATCTGGAAACCACCGGGTTGAACCTGAACAAGGACCAGGTACTGTCCATCGGAGCGGTGGTCATCGAAGATGGCGCCATCGACTTCAGCCAGCAGTTTGAACGCACCTTGCAATGCGATAAGCAGAAACTCGGGCCAAGTGTGTTGATCCATGGCCTGGCCCCCAGCGCGATTGCCGCCGGCAGCGACCCGGCCGAGGCGCTGCTGGCGTTCATGGAGTTCCTGGGCGACAGCCCACTGCTGGCTTTTCACGCGCCGTTCGATTCCCACATGCTCGGGCGCGCCTTGAAAGACTACCTGGGCTATCGCCTGCAGCATCCGTTCCTCGACGTGGCGGACCTGGCCCCGATGCTTTGCCCGCAAGCCCATCTGCGCAAGTCAGGCCTGGACGAGTGGATCGACTGGTTCAAGCTGCAAGTCTTCGACCGCCACAACGCCAGCGCCGATGCCCTGGCCACGGCGGAACTGGCGCTGATCCTGTTCAGCCGCGCCCGCCAGCAACAGATCCACAACCCCCTTGAGCTGCAACAGCGCGTGGGCCAGTGGAAACGGCGGCAGCAGGCGCCTTCGCTTTAACCTGAAGACTTACAGCCCGAGGCTTTTGTGGGAGCGAGCCTGCTCGCGATGGCATCACCCTGATCCCACAGGACACCGAGTTGTCCGCATCGCGAGCAGGCTCGCTCCCACAAGGGACCTGGTTCATTCAGCACCATCGCCACTGCCCGACCAGCGCCAATTGCTTTCCCTCCCCGCCCTCTGCCACAATCGCGAACAATTCTCGTTACTTAAAACGTCGGTGATACTCCGTGTCGTCAGTCCCCACTCCCCACAGTGATTTGGTTGGTGCGTTGTACCGTGACCATCGCGCTTGGCTGTTGGCGTGGCTGCGACGCAACGTGGCGTGTGCGCACCGGGCCGAGGACCTGAGCCAGGACACTTTCGTGCGTTTGCTGGGTCGCGAGGAACTGAAAGCCCCCCGCGAGCCCCGGGCGTTTCTGGTGGCCATCGCCAAGGGCCTGCTGTTCGATTATTTCCGGCGCGCAGCCTTGGAGCAGGCCTACCTCACCGAACTGATGCTGATCCCCGAGGCCGAGCAGCCCTCGGTGGAAGAACAGCAAATCATCCTGGAAGACCTCAAGGCCATCGATCGCCTGCTCGGCAAACTGTCGAGCAAGGCCCGCGCAGCCTTCCTCTATAACCGCCTCGACGGCCTCGGCCACGCCGAAATCGCCGAGCGCCTGGGGGTGTCGGTGCCGCGGGTACGGCAGTACCTGGCCCAGGGCATCCGCCAGTGCTACATCGCCCTGTACGGTGAGCCGACATGAGCCAGGCCCATGCCAAACCGGTCTCGGCCAGCGTGCTGGATGCCGCCATTGCCTGGCAGTTGTCCTTGGACTCGAGCAACGCCCAGGAGCGTGAAGCGTTCGCCCAATGGCACGCGGCCAATGAAGAACACGCTCGGGCCTGGCGCCAGCTAGGCATGCTCGACCAACGCTTCAGTGTCGCCAACGGGCCGGCGCGGGCGGCATTGCTGCAATCGCGGGTGAGCATTCGCCGACGAATACGCAAAGTAGGCAGTGGCCTGGCCAGCGTTGTTGCGGTCATCGGCCTGGCGTTGTTTGCCGGGGAGCGTTACCTGCCGTTGGATTACTGGCTGGCCGACCAGCGCACCGCGACAGGCGAGCAGCGCACCTTGCGCCTGGCCGACGGCACGCTGATCAATCTCAACACCCACAGCGCGCTGGACGTGCGTTTCGATGACAAACAGCGTCGCATCATCCTGCAGGAAGGCGAGATCCTGGTGGAAACCGGCCATAACGATCCGCGCCCTTTCATCGTTGAGACTCGCGAGGGCAGCATGCGCGCCTTGGGCACACGGTTCCTGGTCAAGCGCGAAGACCAGGGCACACGCCTGAGCGTACTGAAATCCGCAGTAGCCGCGCATCCGCAGGCCACCGATGAAGAACAGATCCTGCGCGAAGGCCAACAAGTGCTGATGCGCCGCGACGGCCTCGGCCCGACCATCGCCCTGAACCCCGGCGCCGATGCCTGGACCCGCGGCATGCTGGTGGTGGACAACGCCCGCCTCGAAGACCTGGTCCATGAGCTGGGCCGTTACCGGCGCGGCTACCTGGGCGTCGAGCCACACGTGGCCGACCTGCGCATCACCGGCAGTTTTCCGCTACACGACACCGACCTGGCCCTGACCGCCTTGCTGCCGACCTTGCCGGTACAGATCGAGCATCACACGCGGTGGTGGGTGGTGGTGGGGCCAAGTACCGCGCCGAAACCCTGAGAGATCGTTGCTCAGTTAGGCCGCCTTCGCGAGCAAGCCCGCTCCCACATGGGAATGCGGACTCCTGTGGGAGCGGGCTTGCTCGCGAAGAGGCCTGTTGATCCAGTAAAAAAACAGACTGGACACCATCACCCGCAAACCGAATCTAAATTATTTTCATCTACCCCTATCACTTTTCGATTTTCATCCGGCACCCAAGCAATTGAGAAATATTTCCATTCAGGAGCCGCCGTATGTCCCGCCCGCTAGACACCCTGTTGCGCCCCAGCCTGTTGGCCGTTGCCATTGCCTTCGCCGCCCCGTTGACCAGCGCCCCGCTGTTGGCCGCCGAACAGACCACCAACGTGCGCGCCTACAACCTGCCCGCCGCGCCTCTGGCCAGCACCTTGAATCAGATCGCCAGCCAGGCCGGCCTTGCGCTGAGCCTGAATCCGTCCCTGGCCTCGGGCAAGACCTCGGCCCCGGTCCAGGGCCAGTTCGACGCCACCGGAGCATTACGCGAAGCCTTGCGCGGCACCGGCCTGCAGCTGGAACAAAGCAGCGCTGGCACCTACAGCCTGGTAGCCGTGCCTGAAGGGGTCATGGCCTTGCCGGAAACCAGCGTGATCGGTGCCGGCCTCAGCGAAACCGCATGGGGCCCGACCGAGGGCTACGCCGCCACCCGCACCGCCGCCGGGACCAAGACCGACACGCCGATCGTCGAACTGCCGCGTTCGGTCTCCGTGGTCACGCGCCAACAGATGGACGACCGTTCGGTCCTCAACCTCAATGACGCCCTGCGCTACACCGCCGGTGTGCAGAGCAGCGGCTATGGCTCGGATTCGCGCAACGACTGGCTGCTGGTGCGCGGCTTCGTGCCGACCCAGTTCCTCGATGGCCTGCCGCTGCCCAAGGGCAACTACATCACGCCGAAAATCGAGCCTTGGAACCTTGAGCGCATCGCCGTGCTGCGTGGCCCGGCCTCGTCGGTCTACGGCCAGACGCCACCCGGCGGCATGCTGGACATGGTCAGCCGTCGCCCACAGGCCGAAAGCAGCCATGAAGTCGAGCTGCAAGCCGGCAGCTACGAACACAAGCAGATCAACTTCGACAGCACCGGCAAAGTCGATGACGAAGGCCAGTTCCTCTACCGGGTCAGCGGCACCGTGCGCGACAGCAACGCCCAGGTCGATCACATCCCGGACAAGCGCTACAACCTCGCGCCGAGCCTGACCTGGAACATCAACGACGACACGCGCCTGACCTTCCTGTCGCAATACACCCGCGACGACACCGGCATTACCGGGCAATTCCTGCCGCTGCAAGGCACCAAGCTGTCCTCGCCGGCGGGCAAGATTTCCCACCACAAGAACCTCGGCGACCCGGACTGGGAATTCTACGACCGCACCTACTACGCCCTCGGCTACGCGTTTGAACATCGCTTGAACGATACCTGGCAGTTCCGCCAGAACCTGCGCTATACCAAGAGCGATTTGGAAACCCAAGGTATCTCGGCTGGCGGCCAATTCTGGCCAGACGGCCCCGACCAATCGGTGGACGCCGACGGCAACGTCAAGCGCAGCGCCAGCGTCATCAATGAAGACATCAGCCAGTTCGCCGTGGACAACAACTTCCAGGCCGACTTCCAGACCGGCGCCCTCAGCCACACCCTGCTGCTGGGCCTGGATCACCAGCGCTCCAACAGCAATTCGCGCTGGGATTGGGGTTCGACTGGCGTGCCGACCAGCAACATCCACAACCCGACCTATGGACAGGATTTCTCCAACGTCGAGTACTTCACCATGTACGACTACAACCAGAAAACCAATCAGACTGGTCTGTACGTCCAGGACCAGATCGCCCTGGACAACTGGCGCCTGACCCTCGGCGGCCGTGAAGACTGGATTCATACCGGCACCGTGTTCCACAACCTGAACAACGTCACCAACACCCAGCGCGACAAGAAATTCAGCGGCAACGCGGCGTTGAGCTACGTCTTCGATAACGGCGTGACGCCGTACCTTTCCTTCGCCCAGTCGTTCCAGGCGGCGGCAGGTTCAACCGTCAACAGCACCGAAGCATTCAAGCCGACCGAAGGCGAACAGTACGAAGCGGGCATCAAGTACCAGCCACCCGGCACCAAGACGCTGCTGACCGCCGCGGTGTTCGACCTGACCCAGAAAAACAACTCCGTGACCGAAAACAACGTCACCCGCCAGGTGGGTGAAGTCCAAGTCCGCGGCCTGGAACTGGAAGCCTCGGGCGATGTAACCGACAACCTCAAGCTGATCGGTTCCTACACCTACAACGACAGCGAAATCACCAAAGGCACGGCGGCGGAAAAAGGCAAGCGCATGGCCCAGGTGCCGCGCAACCAGGCCACCGCCTGGGCCGACTACACCTGGCACAACGGCCCGCTGGACGGCTTTGGCGTCGGCGCCGGCGTGCGTTATGTCGGCGACACCTACGGCAACACCACCAACACCGACTGGGGCCATGTCGGTTCCTACACCGTGTACGACGCCTCGGCCCATTACGACCTGGGTCGTTTGAACAGGACCCTCAAGGGCGTCACCGTGGCGGTGGATGCAAAAAACATCTTCAACAAGGACTACCTGTCCACTTGCGACGGCTTCTACTGCTACTACGGTGACCAACGTAATGTCGTCGCCAGCGTGAATTACAAATGGTAAACGGTTAGCATTTGCAAAACCTATTTGAGGGTGCTCGGTTGGCAAAGCTGTCCATGTAAGGAAAACCGTGGCGAGGGAGCTTGCTCCCGCTGGGCCGCGTAGCGGCCCCAAAAACATGGGATCGCTGCGCAATCCAACGGGAGCAAGCTCCCTCGCCACAATGGCTGTCCCCCAAAAGAACAGTGTTATCCCCCCAAGTGCCCTTTTGCATTCGGATCGCTCATGAAAAGCAAAACCATCCGCCGCTGGTCCTTCATCCACACCTGGACCAGCCTGATCTGCACGGTGTTCCTGCTGATGCTGGCGATCACCGGGCTGCCGTTGATCTTCCATCATGAAATCGAACACCTGCTGGGCGATGCCCCCGAGCTTCGGGAGATGCCAGCCGACACGCCGCCGCTGGACTTGCAGCAACTGGTGGAAAAAGCCAAGGCCCATCGCCCGGGTGAAGTGGTCCAGTATTTTGGCTGGGACGAGGACGAGCCCAACGGCGTCATCACCATCATGGCGCCGACACCGGGGACCGAACCTAATTCCTCTCACACCTTCATGCTCGACGGGCGTACCGGCGAGGCCCTGGAAATGCCCTCGGCCAATGGCGGTTTCATGATGGTCATGCTGCGCCTGCATGTGGACATGTTCGCCGGGTTGCCGGGCAAGCTGCTGCTGGCCTTCATGGGGCTGTTGTTCGTGATTGCCATCGTCTCCGGGGTGGTCCTGTACCTGCCGTTCATGCGCCGCTTGAAGTTCGCCACGGTGCGCCAGGACAAATCCACGCGCCTGCGCTGGCTCGACCTGCACAACCTGATTGGCGTGGTCACGCTGGTCTGGGCGCTGACGGTGGGCGTGACCGGGGTGATCGCCGCCTGCGCTGACCTGCTCATCGCCGCGTGGCGCAACGACAGCCTCAGCGCCATGGTCGAACCCTACCGCAACGCCCCGCCGCTGACCCAACTGGCCCCGGCCACACGCTTGCTGGATATTGCCAAGGGCGTCGCGCCAGGCATGGAGCCGAGTTTCATCGCCTTCCCCGGCACGCTGTTCTCCAGTGAGCACCACTACAGCGTCTTCATGAAAGGAGACACCCACCTGACCTCGCACCTACTCACGCCCGTGCTGATCGATGCCACCACCTTGGACGTCACCGCCGTCGCCGAACGACCGTGGTACATGGACATGATGAGCCTGTCCCTGCCCCTGCACTTCGGCGACTACGGTGGCCGGCCGATGCAGATTTTCTGGGCGACCCTCGATGTGCTGACCATCATCGTCCTCGGCAGCGGCGTCTACCTGTGGCTGGTGCGGCGTAAAGCGGCCAAGCGAGCAACCGTTGGTGCGGAGGTCGCTTCGTGAGGCCTCGGCAGTCGAATTTCTGGAAGGTGTTTGGTATTCCCGTGATGATTGGTGCGCTGAGCGCGGCGGGGTTGTTCAGCGCATTGCTCGGTGACGGTGCGTGGGATGCGGTGAGCTGGGTTGGCCTGGGCATACCCACGGTGCTAGGGACTTGGGGCTTGATCAAACGCGGATAACGCCAGCCAAACACAGAGCCAATGTGGGAGCGAGCCTGCTCGCGAAAGCGGGGTGTCAGTCAACTTCAACGGAGCTGACTCACCGCCATCGCGAGCAGGCTCGCTCCCACATTGGGCTGCACTGGCCAACCGGGAACTCGCCAGCCGCCCTTCAACTGTCTAGGCTAAGCCCCTGCCCGCCCAATCGAGGATACCCGCATGTCCCCCCCCAGCATGACGCTGTTCCACAACCCCGCTTCCCCTTTCGTGCGCAAGGTCCTGGTGCTGCTGCACGAAACCGGCCAGCAAGACCGCGTGGCGTTGCAGCTCAGCCAGCTCACGCCGGTCAAGCCGGACCGGGCGCTGATCGAGGACAACCCGTTGAGCAAGATCCCGGCCCTGCGCCTGGCCAACGGCACAGTGATCCATGACAGCCGCGTGATCCTCGATTACCTCGACCACCAGCACGTCGGCAACCCGTTGATCCCCCGGGACGGTGCGGCCCGCTGGCGGCGCCTGACCCTGGCTTCCCTGGCCGACGGGATCATGGACGCGGCGGTGATGATTCGCTACGAAACCGCGCTGCGTCCTGTGGAAAAACACTGGGACGAATGGCTCGATGCGCAACGGGACAAGATTCGCCGTGCCCTGGGCCTGCTCGAAGCCGAGGCGATTGCCGAACTGGCCTGCCATTTCGACGTGGCCTCCATCAGCGTGGCCTGCGCCCTGGGCTACCTGGACCTGCGCCATCCCGATCTGGAATGGCGCAAGGTCAACCCGCAATTAGGAGCCTGGTTTGCCGAGGTGAGCCTGCGGCCTTCGATGGTCGAGACGGTGCCCAGGGTTTAGCCTTGCGTTAACCGTACCGGCCTCATCGCGGGCAAGCCTTGCTCCCACATGGACCACCACTCGACCTGTGGGGGTAGGTGAGAGCTCCCACATGGACCCGCTCAACCTGTGGGAGCAGTTGAACTCCCACATGGACCCGCTCAACCTGTGGGAGCAAGGCTTGCCCGCGATGGCAGCGCACCGGATCCAAAGGAAACAACCCAGCAACCTGCCTCACTAACACTTCCCGCCATTGCCGGTCCTCCCGCAACCCCAGCGACCGGCTCATTTCACCTCTCCTAACTCAAAGCTCATCGCCGCCGCCGACTTCGACCCAACCCCATACCAGTCCAACTTGCGGGTCAGCACCATGAACACGCCCAACAGGCCGAACAGCAACAGCGAGCCCATCAACAACGCATAATCCTCGGCGCTCAACAGGCCATAGAGCAAACCGTACAAGCCCGCCAGCCCCGCCGAAAACCCTAGGCCGTGGCTCACGCTGCGCAGCACATGGCAGACATAAAACCCGATCAGTACGACACAGGCACTGGCCGACACCAAGTACGCCAGGGTGAAACCGATGTGCTCCGACAGTGACAACAGCAGCAGATAAAAGAACGCCAACGCCACACCCACCAACGCGTACTGGACCGGGTGCACCGCCAGGCTCTTGAGCACCTCGAAGAGGAAGAAGCCAGCGAAGGTCAGGGCGACGAACAGCAGCGCATATTTGATCGCCCGGTCGCTCTTGAGGTATTGATCCACCGGGTCGATGAAGCTCACCCCGAAGGCACGGCTGCGGAACGCTTCACAACTATCGCTTGGCTCGCAGGCTTGCAGCGTTTCCAACAAGTTAGTGGAGAAAAACGACGTCTGCCAGTCAGCGCTGAAACCCTGCTCATTGATCTCACGGTTGGTGGGCAGGTAGTTACCGATGAAGCTCGGGTGTGGCCAGTCGGCCGACAAGTGCACCTTGGTGGATTTGCCCACCGGCAGAATCTGGAACTCGCCCGTGCCTTGCAGGCGCAGGTCAAAACCGAAGGTCAACTCGGGACCGCCCTCGGCGGTGATCATCGGCAGCGGCACATGCACGCCCTGCCCCAGCCAGCCGAGTCGCGAGCCGGGCAGGAAATCGACGGTCTGCTGGTTCAGCGTCAAGGTCAACGCATTCTCGATGCCACGAATATCGCTGATGCCGACGCTCAGGTACGGCTCGTCAAAACGGTAATCGGCAAAATCCTTGGCAGCGACACCGTAGCGCTCTGGCACCTTGAAGCGGCCATCGATGCGGTTATCGGCGTGGAACATCCGCGCCTCGTAGATCCCGCGGGCACGGGTTTCGGTGCGGACCTGGCCGTCGAGCTCGAATTGCTCAGGCAGGAAATACAACTCGCCCGTTCGCTCGACCGTTTCCAGGAAACGCACACCGGTCTTCTCGTTGGTGTTCCAGACCTTCACGCTCTTGCGAAACGGCACCACGATCATCGGCCCGATCAGTTGCTGGTTGTAGCTGGAGCTGCGGGCGATGTCCTGCAGCACACCGTCGCGCAGTTCCTGGCGCTCGTCGATGAGGCCATTGATCATCAACAGCGGGATCATCAGCAAAAGGATCAAAAGGGCGATCATGCCCAGTTTTATGGCGAGGCTGCGGTTCATGTGGGGCTCTCCCTGTTCGAATGAGGGAGAGTCTGGGGTGGCTGTGTGAGGGGTTTATGGGGGAAATGTGGAGATTGTGTGGAGAAGGCTCAACGACAGACGAACTGTGGGAGCGAGCCTGCTCGCGATGGCGGACTGTCAGGCAACTAAATGCAAGCTGATCCACCGCTATCGCGAGCAGGCTCGCTCCCACAAGGGTAGTGTTTAGTCAGATAGCAGATGGGGTTTCAGGGCAACCGCAAAACCACCTCCACCCCACCCTCGACATTGCCAATACTGAATTGCCCGCCATGCAACTGCACCACTTCCTCGACGAAGTTGAGCCCCAGGCCGGTGCTCTTGCGGCCGCTGTCCGGGCGCGGCAGGGAGTAGAAGCGTTCGCTCAGGCGCGGCAGCGCGTAGTCGGGAATCGGCGCGGCCTGATTGAACAGGCGGATCTCGACACGGTTCCCACTGCGTTCGGCGCTGACCCGTAGCAGGCCGTTGACGGGGGTGAAGTCCAAGGCGTTTTCCAGCAGGTTGCCCAAGGCCTGGCGCAACAGGAACGGCTCTCCCGTCAGCGTCAGGTCGGCAGGGATACGCTGTTCCACCGTCAACTGACGACTTTCGATCCAGCCACCGCGCGCTTCCAGCAACTCGTCCATCAACGCCGCCAGCGGCACCGCGACCTCTTCCTCCAGCCCCTGGCGCTGCTCAATCTGGGCCAGGTTGAGCAAGCGTTCGATCAACTGCTGCATGCGCACGCTTTCGTTATCGATGTTGCTGACAAAACGTTGGTGCTGGGCGGCGGGCATATCGTTTTGCAACAGTTCAGCAGCGCCGCGAATCGCCGCCAGCGGGCTCTTGAGTTCGTGAGTGAGCGTGTGCACGTAACGCTCGACGTAGGCCTTGCCTTCGAGTTGGGTGCGCATGTGCTCCACCGCACCGGCCAGTTGCTCGAATTCACCGCCACGATAATGCGGCACTTCCACCCGACGCCCCTGGCTGACCGCCTGGGCGTAGATCGTCAAACGCCGCAGTGCCGCGCTGAGCCACCACGACAGCAAGCCGCCCAGCAACAAGCCCAGGGCGACCAAGCCGGCGCCATAGATCAACAGCCGCCGCTCGGTGCGATCGACATAAGGCTGCAACGAGCTGTTGGGTTTGGCGACCGTGACAACGCCGATGATCCGGCCGTTGTCGCGAATCGGCGCGCCGACGTGCATCACCGACGACGCCGGATCGTCCGGATCGCTGCGGCTCGAACGGGCACCGTAGTGGCCGCGCAAGGTCAGGTAGACGTCGTTCCAGCGTGAATAATCCTTCCCGACCGCCGCGCCACTGGAATCGAGCACGACAATACCGTTGGCATCGGTGACGTAGATGCGATGGCTGACCTGGTTTTTCGGCAGGCCCCAGATCGTCGCCGCCGGCTGGCGCTCGCCGTAAGCCCTGAGCAATTGCGGCCAGCGATTCTGGTTGAGCGTGCCGGCCTTGAAATCGTCCCGCAGGATCTCGGCCATCAGGTTGGCGGTGTCCACCAGGGTTTCCTCGGTGGACTGGCGCACGCCGGGGCGGATTTCCTCCATGACCGTGTTGAGCACGAAATAACCGGTCAGGGCGATAAACAGCACATACACCAGGAAAATCCGGATCCCCAGCGACATCAGCTGTGCCCCGGGCTGTAGCTGTAGCCCAGGCCCCGATGTGTCTGGATCGGCTCGGCCTCGGCCCGAACCAAACGCAACTTGGCGCGCACGCTCTTGATGTGGCTGTCGATGCTGCGCTCGTAGCCGGCATCGCTGGCCACGCCGAGGGCATCGAGCAGTTGCTCACGGCTGAAGACCCGCTCGGGCTGCTCCAGCAGACAATTGAGCAGGCGGAATTCGTGACGAGTGAGGCTCAGCGGGGTGCCGCGATAATTGATTTGCACGCGGTCGGCATCGACCTGAAACAACGCCGAGCCCAGCTCCGCCGCCGGCCGCGGCGCCACGCGCTTGAGGATCGCCCGAACCCTGGCCGCCACCTCGCGAGGGCTGAAAGGCTTGACCACGTAATCGTCGGCACCGATCTCCAGACCCACGATCCGATCGATCTCGCCATCCCGGGCTGTCAGAAAGATGACCGGAACGTCGCTGAAACGTCTGATTTTTTTACAAGTCTCGAATCCGCTGATATCCGGCAGGCCTACATCGAGAATGATCAGGTCCGCCGGGGTGTTTTTCTGGTGTTCAAGAGCGGCTGCGCCGAGGCTCAACCAAGTGGTGTCAAACCCCTCCCCTTGCAGGGCAAACACCAGCGTATCGGCGATGGCGGCTTCGTCTTCGACAATCAGGATATGAGGCATGGCTTGCGGGCCCGGCAGTAAAGTTGCCGGAACGGTGCCGCAAGGTTTGGGGGACGTCAATCGGCAGTCGAATTTGTCAGGTGTTGGCGGTCAGGACTAACAGTTCTGATAGTAGGCAAGCGCTGGAAAACGGATGATGCTTAAGACCGGTTTTTTTGGATTTCAGATGGAGATTAGTCGATGGCTCCCTCCCTTCGCGAAACCGTATTGTGCCGCTACCGCTACGACCCGCTGGATCGCCTGGCCGATTGTGCGCCCTGCGCTGAGATCGATATCCAGCGGTTTTATTGCAAGAGCCGATTGGCGACGGAGATACAGGGGGCGGTGCAGCGTAGTGTCTTTCAGCACGACGACCAGTTGTTGGCGCAACGGCGTCGCGAAGATGCAAAGGTCGATACCGCCCTGGTGGCGACCGATCAGCAGCGGTCGGTATTGAATGTGCTCGATGCCACCGGGCCTAACCCCCTTGCCTACACCCCCTACGGCCATCGCCCGGCGGAAAACGGCTTGCTCAGTTTGCTTGGGTTTAACGGCGAACGGCCGGATCCGGTGACGGGGCATTATTTGTTGGGGAATGGGTACCGGGCGTTCAATCCGGTGTTGATGCGGTTTAATAGTCCGGACAGTTTGAGTCCGTTTGGGGAGGGCGGGTTTAATGCTTATGGGTATTGTGGAGGGGACTCTATCAATCGGAGCGATCCTACGGGGCATATCTTTGGAATAAAAACACTCCTTAGAGATTGGAAAGTAATACCTCTAAAAAACATAAATACATCCCAGGCTGCCGATAAGGCATTCCAAGGCCACCCAGTCATATACAAAGGAAAAGATATACTTCCAAACCAGCCCTTACTTAACAAAGAGCCTGAGCCTGTGCAGCTGAGCGGATTAACTTCAAAGCAGATTATCGAGATCGCAAAAAAAACCGACAGCAAAAATATTGAATTTGGCCAGAAGATGGCCGAAATAGCGACAGAGCACGAGACATATATAAAACACATTACCAGCCCTAGCCGCCCGCTAATAACGCCATCAAAAATATCAAAAAAAGACGCGATAAAAACCCTCGCCAGCACTTTAGAAACATCTAAAACCCTCCACCTAGAAGTTATACCACGAGTAAGGAACGATCACGACTTTTTAAATAATAGAGCCCTGCCACTAATAGAACGAATTATCGCCCAAAAAAATAACATTCGAAATAGGTAAAAAACTCGGCCATCAACACTTCATACAGTTACCGGGGCGCTTTCCCGCCAGCCTCAGCCCCGCCCTTCAACAATCCGGCTTATCCGCCGTAAACCGCCGCGCCGGATTCACCGCCGCCCCGAACTCACGCAACGCCTTCGCGCCAATCAGCAACGGGTAATTGAAACTGCTGCGGTCGGTCAGGTTGACCTCGACCGTGCGCTTGACGTTGCCCAGGCACAACTCCAGATCGACCACCGGGCGCTTGGTGGGGGCGATCTTTTCGTCGTCGTCCTCATCCTCTTCGGAACGGGTCTTGATCTTGCTGATGCGGGCGATCTTGTGTTCGTAGACCTTGTTGTCCGCATCCTTGGTCGCCAGGCGGAAGCGCACCCAATCATCGCCATCACGGGTAAAGGTCTCGATGTCCTTGGCCGACAGCGAGGCGGTCAGGGCGCCGGTGTCCATCTTGGCCTTGAGCACTTTACCGCCGATTTCCGGCAGCGCGATGTATTCATAGCGCCCGTACAGGGTCGGCTCGGCGGCCAGTACTGGAAGGGCTATCAGGGAAAGCAGGGCGAGGACCGATTTCATGTAGTTAAGGCTTCCATTGTGAGCGTGGGATTTTAGACCGTGGCCAACGAATTCGTTCGGTTAAACATCCCTGTGGCGAGGGCGCTTGCTCCCGCTCGGCCCTTGTAGGAGCTGTCGAGTGAAACGAGGCTGCGATCTTTCCAAAGACACTTGAGTCCAAAGCGAAAGATCAAAAGATCGCAGCCTTCGGCAGCTCCTACACAGCTCAGCGAGAGCAATCTCTGGCCACAAAAGCGGCCCCAATCTACCCTAGCCCAAGTGAAATTTTCGTCCACACCGATTTGGCCTACCACCCGAAGCTTGCTTATCATGACCCGCCCACCCGTTTGCAAGAGTCATCTATGCGCCGCCTGCTCACCGGCTGTTTCGTCACTCTATTGCTGTTGCTCAACACTCTGATGCTGTTCGGCCCGCTGATGGTGTTCGCACTGCTCAAACTGGTCCTGCCCGGGCGCTTTCGCGACTACGCCTCTTGGGCGGTGATGTGGATCGCCGAGACCTGGGCCGAGATCGACAAGCTGATCTTTGCCCTGTGCATCCCCACCCGTTGGGACATCCGCGGCGGCGCGGACCTGCGCAGCGACACCTCCTACCTGGTAATCAGCAATCACCAATCCTGGGTGGACATCCCCGCCCTCGTCCAGACCCTCAACCGCCGCACGCCGTTCTTCAAGTTTTTCCTCAAGAAAGAGCTGATCTGGGTGCCGTTCCTGGGGTTGGCCTGGTGGGCGTTGGATTACCCCTTCATGAAGCGCTACACCAAGGCGTTCCTGGCAAAGAACCCCGAGCTGGCCGGCAAAGACCTGGAAATCACCAAGGCCGCCTGCGAACTGTTCAAGCGCCAACCGGTCACCGTGGTCAACTACCTCGAAGGCACACGCTTCACCGCCAGCAAAAGCCAACAACAGCAATCGCCCTTCACCCACCTGCTCAAGCCCAAGGCCGGTGGCGTGGCGTTCGTGCTGGCGGCCATGGGCGAGCAACTGGACGCGGTGCTGGACGTGACCGTGGTCTATCCGCAAGCGCGCATTCCCGGGTTCTGGGACTTGATCAGCGGCGCGGTACCCCGGGTCATCATCGACATCCAGACCCGCGAACTGGACCCGGCACTCTGGCAGGGCGATTACGAAAACGATCCACTGTTTCGCCAGCAGGTGCAGGACTGGGTTAATCGGCTCTGGACTGAAAAGGACCGGCGCATCGCCCAATTGCGCGGCGAACGCCAGGAAACCTAACAGTTCTGATAGTAGGCAGCGGCTGAAAAAGCGCCGATGCTGGAGGTCCGGATTTTTTGGACCTTGCGCGGAGTTCGGTGCATGCCTACCACTCCTCAACAAACCGTATTGTGCCGCTACTCCTACGACCCATTGGATCGCCTGGTGGATTGTGCACCGTCCGCCGAGGCCGGGATCCAGCGGTTCTACTGCAAGAGCCGATTGGCGACGGAGATACAGGGCGCGGTGCAACGCAGCGTTTTCCAGCATGAAGACCAGTTGTTGGCGCAACTTCAGCGCGAGGATGTGAAGGTCGATACCGCCCTGCTGGCGACCGATCAGCAGCGGTCGGTATTGAATGTGCTCGATGCGAACCGGCTTCATCCCCTTATCTATACACCCTACGGCCATCGCCCACCGGGAAACGGCCTGCTCAGCTTGCTTGGGTTTAACGGCGAACGGCCGGATCCGGTGACGGGGCATTATTTGTTGGGGAATGGGTATCGGGGGTTCAATCCGGTGTTGATGCGGTTTAATAGTCCGGATAGTTGGAGTCCGTTTGGGGAGGGGGGGTTGAATGCGTATGGCTATTGTGCAGGAGATCCGAGGAACCGGATGGATCCAACTGGGCACTTCTCGTTTCTCAAGGGCATTCGCTCGTTATGGCGCAACGTGTTCAGATCCTCGAAAACCCATTACAAACATGAGGCAAAACTGGCCCAGAGAAATGCCACTCAGGCGGGTGTAAAACTAGAACGGGTAGAATCCCAGCTAGCAACGGTAACATCGGAACTACAAGCGACAAAGAAAGCAAAAACTCTTGAAAAGATTCATTACGAGGGAACTATTTCCAGTCAGGCCGACGAAATTGCAAAACTGAAGGCGATCAACCAAAAATTGCACGATACAAATCAAGAGCTTTTGTCAAAAAAGACTCAGCGGCCACCAGTAACTACTTCAAGTCGTTTAGGACCTCCTATACCAAAACGCCCGGTAGTTACCCTAGCCCCGCAGAATATAAAAAATGATCTTTGGGACCAACAATTGGCATATTTAGATCTAGCACAAGCTACGGAAACCGTTCGCAAAGCTCCAGCCAGACCGACAAACCGTCGCCGCTGATTTATTCAAAAAATCAATAAAAAATGACCAATGCAATTCCAAATAAACATAAAAAACTGTCAACCCTGACAGTACCCCTCACCAGACCCAGCCATAACCATGTCCCCGAACCCTAATCGGAAGCACACCCATGCGAAACTTCATGACGGGCGGCGGTGGAATAATTCTGCTGATGAGCGGCCATGTCCATGCTGGAGAAGTCACTTGTCCAGCCGTGACACAACTCCATGACAACACTGCGACGGTAGAAATGCAGGATGATCCCGAATGGCAAAGCCAGGGCCTCGTGCAGGAGCTCAACCCGGCGGCGCTGCCCTTCAACGACGCCGAGTTCGCGATCCATGAGCCTGACGAAAATCAACAGGCATCGGCGAAGGTAAGCATTACATGCACGCACGGTGAGAGAAATCTCACGCTGGATTATTGCCCCACGCCCCAAGAGCTGAACTTGATGCCGGGGCTGGACACGCGTTGCGCCAGCCAGCTCCCTCAGACGTGCAGGCGGGAAAAAGCCGACTACCTCAGCTTGAGATTCTGATACCCCTGTGGCGGATTTTCGGTGTCGCCACCCTCACACCCCCGAACCGCTCCCCCAAATGCCCCCCAAGTTCTGCAACAGCGAACCGGCAACGCCCTGTTGGCCGAGGTACTGCAGAATAATCGGAGCAAACTGGCCGATCATCCCGCTGTCCATGCCCAGCGCGCTGAAGGCATTGTTCAGGTCGCTGGTGTCCTTGACGTTACCGAGCAGGCCGTCGAGCAGAGCATTTTTGTCCGATCCGCCACCGAGCAAGCCACCCAGGCCATTGAGGCCGCCGATGGCGCTGTTTCCGGCGATCTGATCCAGGCCCGGCACACTTTTGCTCAACTCGGAGAACTGCGGCTCGCTGAGCCGATTCTTGGCCAGCCCCAGCATCGCACCGGCACCGCCGATGGCCTGTTCCGGCGTGATCTTCAGTTCCGATCCCAAGGTGTTGAGTAGCCCGGCCGCTTTCGGCGCAGCGGCCACCACGCCCTCTTCCTCACCTGAGTTGCCCTGCATGGCCGAGACCACGTTGGCGGCATCGCTGAGGCTGAACTGCGCGAAGGCCGGGCTGGCGGCCAGCGTCAACAGCCAAGACAGTACAAAACCGCGTGAAACCTTCATCCGGGACATCCTCTTTAGCACGAAAAAGCCGCCCACGAAGAGCGGCGTAAAGCGTGCGTTGGACTGGTGCGAACGAGGATTGTTCCTCAACTTACCGGACTAATAGCCGATAGCCACTACAGAAAAATCGTTCAAGGTCGTAAGAAGTGTCTGATTTAGCGAAAGCCGCGCGTTTTTATATAGCCAAAAGTTACCAAACATCCCTATACAGTTCAAAATTGACATAAATAACTGTCAACATTGACAGTAGCCCGCCCGACCAAAGCAGTGAATCGTTGAACTGAGCCCTGGAGCCTGGCACACATGAATAAAATACTGGCTGGAGGCGCGGTCTTGCTTTTGCTGATCATCGGCCACGTCCAGGCCGGTGAAATAACCTGTCCCGCCGCCACCGACATCCGCAGAAACATCGAAGCGGTGGAAGACGTTTTCTTCGTCGATGTACAGGACGACCATGAATGGGCGAGCGAAAGCCTGGTGGATGTGGTCAACCCGGTATCGTTGCAATTCGAAGGCGCCGAGTACGTGATACATAAGGACGATGAAAACGAGCAGACACCCTCCCGTGCAACCATCACATGTAGGTACGGGGCGATCAATCTGAAGTTGGAAGAACAACAGATCCTGGAACCGGCCTTTTCAAAATGGGCGAGCAATCGCTGCGACAGCGCGGACACCCGAATGTGTAGGTTGATGGATGGCGACTACTTCAACTTGATTTATTGATCGGTCATGGCAACCGCGTCACTGTTCCAGCACAGCGATTCAAAGCGCCCTGCCATCCCCTGCGCCATTACCGTACAGTGCGGCGTCCTCCAACAGAGTTTGCCCATGAACGTACAAATCGGCGGCGCCACCCTCGCGGTCATCGTGACCGGCATGCTCATCGTCCTGGGCGTCAATGAATGCCAGCGCGGCCCGCTGAATCCAGAACTGGCCGATGGCACCAGCGAAGAACAAAAGACCTGGCTGACCATCGAGCACCGCATCAAGCGCTCCGATCCGACCCTCACCGATGTAACCCGCGACCAGCAAACGCTGACCATGCACTACCGTCTTGGCACGTGCGCGGATGACTGCGAGCCCTGGGTCCCGCACATGCTGCGGATCGTCGGCCACGGCCTGGCGGCGCTCAACGGTGCGCCGGGGGGCAAGCAGTACACGCAAGTGACGGTCAAGGCGCGGATCCTTGCCGATGATGACGTGGAACTGGCCTATGACATGCCAGGGTTTGACGCCATCAAGACCCAACAAGGCGGCTACGAAACCTTTGCCGGTATGCCCCGCAGCCTGAAATTCAGCAGCGACGCCCTGGCCCAGGCGCAGGCCTATTGCCAAGGCCCCAGCGCCAAAGGGTTCTACCCTGAATTTTGCGAACGAGTCGAGACCGCAACGGCCCAAGACTAACCGTGGCGAGGGAGCTTGCTCCCGCTGGGGTGCGCAGCGCCCCCAATGAAGCGGATGGCATCTTTCTGATACGCCCCGGTGACTGGCTTTGGGGCCGCTGCGCAGCCCAGCGGGAGCA